>NZ_JBFWLF010000008.1:0-35642 GCF_050252275.1 Citrobacter sp.
CGAATCGACACCTCCGACATATGTAAAATGTTCGCCAGATCTGCCAGCCTCCACGATTTAGAGAGATCAGCTTCAATGATTGACTTCAGTCGTTCAGTAAAGGTGGTATCCGTTGATACCGACAAGGAATAAACTAACGATTCTATATCCCTCATTTTAGAAAGAAGATAGGTTATTTTATAAACTTGTCGGTGTTGTGGGACATCGCTTCCAATTAATCGCTTGAAGATTTTTGTATCTGTTTCATCAACAGGACAGGTAAATATTTTACGCCGCGTCTGGTTGACTCTTTGCGGATCCAACAACAGCGGTTCCATCACCTTACAGATACAACTCAATACATCACTATCAACGTGATAGAGCTCATAAGGAACCCCTTTACCTAGCACTTTTAATGCAACATCAATCACTGTGTTTTTTTCGACATAACAAAGTGATTCAGGGGGTACATTAAAGGACTGCCCATCTTTCGTTTTTATAAGCAGTTGCGCATCCCGTAGATAGATAATCGCACAGTTATAAAAACGTATCTTTTTCAGCACCAACAGATTGTTGTGTGCATAACTTTCCTTAGCCGGAAAATTAAGGGTACTTAAAGCACTTTGACTATTCATACAGTCACCCCCATGCTTTGTATGCATATAATTTCATGGGTTATCAGCCATGTAAACTCGGAAATTTTTAATTAACGAAATAGTCTATAATTTTAATTATTACTTCTTTAACTATGCATTTCTTTAAAATACATAGTGTTACCCAGTGGCTTTGGTGATGTAGTTAACAATTCTAATATTTTCAACAGGAAATTATACGTAGAAACAGCAATCAGGTATTTGACACCAGAAAAAAATCATTAAGCAGCAGCGGCAGTTTTCTGGTGGACTCCGCGCCGAGTTTAATTTTTATCTCGCGTATCCTATAATAAATAGTATTTTCCTTTAGCTGTGTTAACGTCGCGATCTCCCTGACTTTCTTCCTTTTAAAAAAGTACAAATAGACAATTTTTCGTTCATCCTCCGTAAAGTCGTTGAACACAGAAACTGGCGAAGGTCTGCTGCTCGTCAGGACTCGCAGTTTCTTACAACGGTACGCGATCTGATCGAGGGACAGACACGTCACCGGGAGTTTCTCCATAAGAAAACTGTAAGCAAAGTAATCGTCCTTGTCGCAGACCAGATATATTTTATTATATTTATTAAGCACATCATGATCAGATTCAATCTCTCTGTACTCATGACATTTAATATCTGGATCATCATTAGAGAGCAATGACAACCCATAATTAAAATAGGCATTTTTACTTGCCAACAAAAAAGCAACCGACATAAGAACTCTTAGTTATCAAATGTATTAGACACCTTAACCAAAAGTGACTATAAAGTATGAAAAGTGCAAAAACCACCCTAAAAAATAACCCATTGCGATAAAATTATGCACACTAACTTGTTACGTAAATGGATTTAATTCTCACTCACATTTAATCCATAAAAAAGCCTGAACTATAGGTTCAGGCTTTTACTGACTCACCTGTTAAAATCAGAATGAATAACGGATATTGGCGTTAATTGCCTTATCAATATCGTAATGACCGAAGGCTGAACGCTCTATATTAAGACTAATCCTGGTGTTTTCTTTGATTCTGGCATTAACACCTAAACTGAAGTTAACCCGGCTGTCTTTACCATTCTTTATATGAGTTTCCCCGGCAAAATCATGAACAACCGTCTCTGCCGGTTTAAACAGGTCATACTGATAATGAACTCCCGCCAGCGCCGTCAGTTCCCAGTCTTTCCCTCTGAACGTTTTTCCGGATTCCACCCCCGTACGGCCTATCAACGGATTCTCCTGCTTACGCTGCATACGGATATCTGAACCTGCAGACTGCCAGTCAAACCGGGTTCCTGACACTGAGCCATAAACCAGTTCCGTCTGCGGCTGGATAAAAGTTTCGCCGGGTAGTGAGAAGCGCCAGCCGGTTTCTGCACCCAGATACCAGGAGTGCGAGCGGTAATCCTGCTCCGGCATTCCGGTTTCACTCGCCGAATAGTGGTTGTCGTGGCGAACATATTTACCGATGGCATCCACATACAGCCCGGAGTCAAACATCGCGGAAGCATAAAGACCGATACCGGTTGATTTTGTCTGACCGGACCAGCCATCGCCATGGCTGTTACTGTGAGTGAACGTTGCCGTCACACCGGTAAACAGGTCACCACCGTCAAACGCGTGCTTTCTGTCGGCGCCAGCCTGCAGGTGAGTCCAGCTGTCTGAATAACCCGCATCTGCGGAACCGGTACCGCTGAAGACTCGCGCCCACGCCCCGGTTTCACCGTGAGTGTTGCGCAGGTCGCCCATGCGGTAGTTCAGGTTATTCATCTCCGTCAGGAAGTTTTTAAATCCTGTATTCATAACGGCTTTGCTGGCCTGCACCGCCGCGTTGTCCTGCTGCACGTCAAACCCTTCCAGTCGCCATTGTTTGCTGTTCCCGCTCTCCACGATACCCATCTGCGGCGTGAAGGTATGAACACCCGCGCGCTGTGTCACCGGTTTGAGCGTGAACACATCGGCAGCCGTCGCTTTCGGTGCCGTCACTAACGCGACGGGTGATGTTTCCTTACTCACTGAATCCACAGACGGGACAACAACCAGCGCATTGTTTTTACCGGTCAGCGACTGCTTAACCGTTACCGTATCTGCCGTTTTACCGTCAGTGTTCATGATGAACTGGCTGTTGCTGGCCGTCAGAGTATCCACCGTCAGAGAACCCGCTGCGCCGGCATTGCCAAAGCGCACCTGTGAACCTTTCAGGTCGAGAGATTTCACCACGGACTGCCCGTCCGCCTGCCAGAGAGTATTCGTCATCACCGCGCCTGCCAGTGGCGCACTCAGGTTGCCACCATAAACTGTGAACAGATCCTTACTGGTGTCCTCTGCCGTACCCATATTCAGGCTGGCAGCAGCATCCGCCTGAATATTGCCTGTTATTACGCTACCCGAGCCGACATTCAGCGTGGTGCCCTGCCCGTCAAGACGCCAGCGCTCAGCCGAGTACGCTCCGGTTAACAGCGAAAGCGTTGATCCTGTACCGGCAGTCACTTCACTGTCAGAAACCAGCCCCGACGTTGCCGTCAGCTTCGCGCCATCTGCCAGTGACAGCGGCGAGTGGCTGAAACGGCTGAACTGGCTGAGAACGGCATCACTGGACGCCACGGTCACCGAACTGTCTGCGCTGTCAATCCCGCCGCTAAAGTGTTCATTAATGTTGAGGGTGGAGCCGTTCTTCAGCTGTACGCGTCCGGTGAAACGGCTCTGATCGGCGTCGTTTGTCGCTTTTGACTGCCCGAATGACGGCGTGGTTTTCACCCCGTTCCCGTCATTGAGATCGATATAGAGGTTTTCACTGCCCAGCGTTACGGTGGAATGGTCGGCATTAATATTTGTATTAAGGCTGGCATTCCTCGCCAGACTGAAATCAGCGTTGTACAGATCAAGCTGCTTCAGGCTGAACTGGCGGGTTTCCCAGTCACTCTGGGTAAAGGAAACCGGCTGAGTGAGAACAGAGTTGTCGCCCAGCGCCTTCAGCTTATCCGCCACAGCCTGAGTGCTCACAGCATGGATAACCGGATGCCCCTGGACAAACAGACGGCCATTTTGCTGGGTGAAGCTCCCCTGCGTGTTCATCCCGCCATCCATGACAAAGTCGTTCTGCGTTCCGGGTGTAACGGTATTTTTGACATCAACATTGCCGGTGAAGTGGCCGTGCCAGATGTTGGCAACCGTCGTTGTGGCATCCGCTTTATTGAAATCCAGACTGACGGTGGCCTGTTTCCCGCGGTTGGTCAGAATAGCCCCGTCGTCCGCGCCGTTAAGCTGATGGAAAGTGAGATTATTACCGTTGATGTCGAGCTTACCGCCGCGATAACCCCATTTGATATTGTCGGGATTAACCTGTTTGTCATCGCTTAACACAACGGTTGGGCGGCCGCTCACAATACTGACATTATTAAAGGCCTGAACGTTGCCATCGCTGTCCGGTCGTTGTGCCAGAACCACCGTCCCTTCGCCAACATTCAGCCCACCGGGATTGATACCCGTACCATTCACTTTCAGTATCCCGGTACCGAGCTTATGCAAATTATCACCCTGAACACCGTTCACCTGCCAGTCGACGGTATGATCGCCGTTAACAATGATCCCGCCACCTTTCCAGGTCTGAGAATCCAGGGGCTTAATAATGTAATCATCATCAAAGGTCAGTGTTCCTGCCCCCTGATTAACGGTGTTTTCTAATACAACGGTTCCGCCGCCCTGGAAGGTGAGATCTTTACCGCTGTTCAATGAAGCAGGCCAGGTTGCCCCCTGATTACCATGCATTGACCATGAGGCCGCCCCCTGGGTTAATGCGCCAACGCCGGTTTTGTCATCATAAGTCCAGTGAATATCACCTTCATTTTTTTGTGAATGGATTGGGGCATCAGCGTTCAGCTTCATGGTTTCAACCACGTCACCGACAGGGATTACTGTATAGTAGTTAGTCTTACCCCATAAGCCCGCATAAGAATTGAGTACTCCAACTACAACCCATTTGTTTTGCTGTGCATCCCAGCCAAATAATGGAGAGCCACTGTCCCCAGGAGTACCATAGGTGGAAAGAGGGGTATCTGTTGTGATAGTGAAAAAACGCCAGCTAGAAGTATATGGTGGATTTACTATTCCTCCTGTTTTATAAGAGTATCCCCCTGCGAGTTGTGTCAATTTGCCACTCTCATCTTTGACATATTGCGTTCCCGTACCGACCCGATAGAAAACGGGAAACCGCTCTGTATTCTGATATGTACCATTTTCAATCCCCGCACTGGTCATATCAAGAGGCACAATCTCTGTCACAATTTTGTTCAGTCGAGGCCGATGGAAATCCCACTCGTGATTATTTCTTTCAACCAGGTTATAGGTGGTGTCGTCACTGTAACCAAACTTCACCTGTTTATAACCCACGTTGTGTTTAACGCTGACGATATATTGCGGTGCAACTAACGTTCCAATACCATTTGTGTCAGTTGAACTGAAATCTATCATGGGCGCTTTATTTAGCGTGGTAACGATAGATCCATTTTTATCATATAGCGGGATGTTTTCTGCGCCTGGCTTAAACAGGCCTTTGTTCTCAGCAAAATCGCGATATGTCTGGTAAGGAATACTGTGTACGCTAACTGAAGCCTCTGATGATAGAGGATATGCTAATCCTGTCATGCTGATAAGCAAGGCATTCAGGGTTGTTCGTACTATTTGACATTTCCTTATCCTCCTTATCCCTCTACTGACTTCTGAAACGACAACAGCTTCGCCCTTTCTGCTCTTTTTTATTGCATATACTTTATTCACTTTATCCCCCGGCAACTATCAGATTAAAACACTAAAAATCAATAAAAACCAGAATCAGTCAATAAAATAATGGGGCTTTTTTATTCTTATATCCTGAAAGAGTATTATGATAAATACACTACTATCTTTACTCTATTTTATATCTCCCTTACAAAAAATAAAAAAATTAGTTACGAAAACTGAAACTATATAACTAACGAAATGACAAATAAAAAAAGCCGATAGGAAAGTAACAAACGCCATTTTAGGATTTGCCATCGAATTCCCAAGGCAATATATTCTGCCTCGCTCATTAAGATTGTTATGAGCTGACTTTAGAATTAAGCCTATTACTAATGGAGTATAAAATGAAAAAGCTGATTTTAGGTTCGGCAATTGTGGCGGTTCTGGGTGTAGCGTCTAGTGCTATGGCTGCGCCAAACAGCGGTACTGTAAACTTTACGGGTGCTGTTTCAAGTGCCACTTGCGAGTTTTCTGTGAAAGACAGTTCTGGCGGAAATATTTCAAGCGTCAATTTAGGTACGCTGTCAACTGCTGCTACCGGCAATGGTACTCCCGTTGCATTTAAACTGACGCCTGCTGATAATACGTGTATTGCTAAAACGGCTGCAACTGTAACTTGGTCATCTCCAACCTTGACCGCAGCAGGTATTGCTAACGCGACAACAACTGGCGGAACAAATGCCTATTTACAGGTGGCAACAACAAACGCCGCACAAAAAAGTGACCAAGCATTTATTAAAGAAGGGCAAACTTCTTTCGATTATTCCGGTGCTAAAATTGAATCGTTTGATTACAGCGCAGTTCTAACTAAACCAGCTACGGCAATGGTTGCTGGTCCATTTAATGCATCAGCAAGTTATGTAGTTTCATATAAATAACCATATTAAGGGAGTTTTAACTCCCTTGATTTAATTAGATACACGTCGGCAAGGAAAAGTAATGAAAATAAAAGTATTATGTATCGCTATCATTTTTCATTTATGGTCGAATGAAGTTCTTGCCGACGATTTTAATTACAGTTTTATCCGTGGTGGCAGCAAAGAGGTACCTGAAGTACTAAAGAATACCGGACAAAACGTCCCGGGGAACTATGTTGTTGATCTACTTTTTAATGGTTCTAAAACAGCGGCCTCTGTAGAATTAGCAATCAGCAATGATGATGCTGAGCATATTTGTCTTTCTGATAAATGGTTACAGGGGAAAGGCATTTATATTAATAAAGAATTCTATAAACAGTATCTTAATCCGGCACGCAACTGCTATCTTCTTGATAAAGAGAAGAACAGTCGGGTTAAATTTGATCCTTCCCTGCAGGAGTTGTCAATCGATATGCCTCAGGCTGGCTTTATCGATACGAAAAAAGAAGGCGGCCCCTGGGATTATGGCAGTACCGGTTTCAAACTCGCCTATGATGTCAATACATCAAAATCAAGTGACCAGGATCGGACAACATACGGCAATATCGAAGGTCAGATCAATATAGGCGAATGGGTTCTGCTTGGGAGAGGATACGCATATCAGGGAGAAAAATTCCAGAGCAATAACCTGCTGTTAACGCATGCGATAAAATCGATAAAATCAGATATCCTGATTGGTAAAACCCAGTCTTACAATACCCTGAACGATGGTTTTACCTTTTATGGCGCACAGTTAAAATCCAACCAGGATATGTATCCCTGGGACTCGCAGTCTTATGCCCCGGTAATTAATGGTATTGCCAGAACACATGCCCGTGTCACTGTCGAACAAAGCGGATACACATTAAAATCGTTCGTAGTCCCGCCGGGTCCTTTTGTGATTAACGATCTGACCGGCGTGTATTCGGGTGACATTGTTTTGAAAATATATGAAGAGGATGGTTCAGTAAAAGAACAGCGATTCCCGGTCGCTGTGCTGCCCAATTTATTAAAACCTGGCAATTACAATTACAATATCGCGGTAGGTAGTAAAGTTGACCAATACAGTGACAAGCGTGATGATGATAGTTTATTCGCGCAGATGACCTATGATTATGGTTTTGAACCCTTTACGCTCAATACCTCTGCACTGGTAGATAAAAACTATAACAACGTTGGCCTGGGTTTTATCCGTTCTTTCGGCTGGTTTGGTGCCATGGCAATGAGTGGCAACCTGTCGCAGGCAAAATACCATAATGGCAAAACGATGAACGGCTTTAGCGCATCGGTGAAATATGCCCGTGCCTTAGGTGAAAACGCGAATTTACAGTTAATCGGTTATCGCTTTAACTCAGAAAATTACATTGACTACGCGGATTTTAACTATCGCTATTACAATCTGTTAAACAACAGACCCAAACAGCGGTATGAATCGATTATTACCTATCAACTCCCGGAAATGAATGTGTTCTTAAACATGTCAGCCTGGAAGGAAGATTACTGGGACACTTCCAGTGAGGTAGGGGCAAACGTAAATCTCAGCAAGAGCTTTAATAATATATCAGTCTCCCTGAATGCCGGATATTCCAGACTGCAGGGGATGGAAAGTGATTATAACGCCGGGGTATCCCTTAGCGTACCCTTCAGCGTGTTTGATAAATCGCACTACAGCTTCTCTGGCATAAACTATGATCGCCGTAATGGCACGAATTTCAATACCGGTGTTGCGGGAAGTGTTAATTCACGCCTGAGCTATAATGCGTCCATCAGTCAGTCACGCAACACCAGAGGAAGCGCGATTTCAGCGTCTTATCTGTTTGACGAGGTTCAAACCTCGGCAAGCTATTCGCAAATGGGGAACACTTCCAGTTCTTCCTTACAGGTTGGCGGAAGTATTATCGGGTTGCCAGATGCAGGTATTCTTTTTACGCCTGTGAAAAATGATGAAATTGCGATTGTGCAAATGGAAGATATTCCCGGCGTCAGATTTAACGGCTCTATGCCGGGCGATAAAAAAGGTCGAGCCGTTATACCGTTAACGGCTTATAACAATAACACCATTACGGTCAATGCCGACAACTTGCCACAAAGCGTCGAATTGACAGAAAACGCAATTAATGTCACGCCGACAGAAAATGCCATTATCTACAAAAAAGTGAAATACAGAAAAATTAACACGTATATTGTCAAAGTTATCAGCAGTAATGGTTTTGTTATTCCAATGGGGAGTATCGCTAAAAACGCAGAAAACCAGGAAATTGGCTACGTCAACAACGGCGGGATTCTGTTAATGAATCTTGAAGATAAAGATGAAGGGATCATATCTGTAGGTGACTGCAAATTCGATTCACGATCGCTGCAGAAAGATTCGGGTAAAGCACAGGAGATTAAGTGTGGCTAAGAACAATACACTGAGAACGTTTTTCTTTTCTGCGTCACTGTTTTTATTTACGGCATCAAGTCATGCGGCATTTGTCCTTAACAGCACACGTTATGTATTTGATGAAAAAAGAGAGAATATCTCTGTACAGGTTGATAACCAGTCCGCTCAGGAATATGGCGGACAGATATGGATTGAAAACCAGGACCAAAACGACAAGAACGTCTATTTTGTACCTAGCCCCACGTTCTTTAAAGTGGCCGATCAGCACAAACAAATCCTGCGTATCCTGAAAATTAATGATGCGTTACCAAAAGACAAAGAATCACTTTTCTGGATCAATATCCAGGAGATCCCTAAAGCACCAAAAGAAGGTATGAATGCATTATCCATTGCGCTGCATACCCAGGTCAAAATGTTTTATCGCCCTGACGCACTGAAAGAGAAAAGGGAAAACGCCGAACAACAGATTAAAATGATAAGCAGTGAGGGCAACACCATCCTCTGGAACGATACACCCTATTACTTTGCGATCATCAGTGTTAAACAACACGGAACGCCCATTAAAGTTAGTGACGATATTAAAGAAAAATTATCTGTCTTTGCGCCAGGTGAAAAAGTTTCTCTGGGTAAAACAATTACCGGTAGCAACCTTAGCATTGTAGCGTTTGATGATTATGGCGTTGACAAAGAGTATAAATTAAACAAATCCTGACACGCAAAGGTTTTTATTATGTATAAATACATATTTGCTCTTTTAATAGCTTTTTTATCACTTAGTTCATTACCTGTCCAGGCAAAGGATTGCTCTGGCGGAACAATAACTTTCGATAGAGATCCCTCCAGCGATATGTATCATTGGGCGTATGGTTATACGTCAGAGAAAAATGGTCCTGTAATAGCAATGCAGATAAGCATAACAAACGGTATGTCCTGTGATGCGGATTATATAGATTTCTTAACCCCGCAAAGTAAAATGGCTATGAAAATAACCAGTGGTGGGACCTGTAAAAATTCCAATACTATAACAACATCCTATCCGGGCATTGAGTGGCAGCTCGAAGGTATGCATTGCGACTCGGGTTCCTGGCTTACCTCCGATATGATTAAGCCGGGAGAAAGAGTTGACTGGCCTTCTGGCACAGTCCTCGGCAAAGCGAAGCTTATTGTGAATGATGAGTACTGGATGAAAAACACTCAAACTGGTCAACATAATGTTACTGTTCCAGTGCTTTCTATTGGGCGTACTGTTCTCAACAGCCCTTCAGTCGAAGTTAATAATGCTTTAGGGGGATCAACGATATCTTTTTATATAAATGATATCGGCACTTGCTCAATGAGTCTCATTCCAGAAAATATTGACTTTGGAAAATTAACACCCAGCGACGTGAATCGAGGTTTGTATAAAGAGCTATTAGTTTCATACTCTTGCAAAAATAAAGCATTAATCAATGGTCTCTATGTCCGTTTAGACCCTGAAAATGTAGTCGATGCAGCGAATGGTATGTTTAGTGCCAATGATACTAATGGTCGCAAGTTAAATTTCCAGATAACCAGACTGTACGGGAGTGAACAAATCATCCCTCTCAATACTAATTATCAGCTCTATTCGCAAACACAAAAAAATATTGATGATAGTGCTAGATTCAGAATCAACGTCAAACCATCAACACCGTTTCCTGCCGGAAAGGTTTCTACGTACCTGAATGTTTCGCTAATATACAGATAAGCTGGATTAATTATGCTCAGATGGTTAACCTTTTTTTTGATACTTTTTTCAATTCACAATGCCTCTGCGTCGAAATCAGTGCAGAGAAAAGCTACGATAAACGCCGAGTTAGCCTTAAACACGTGCGCATTATCTCTCTCTCCGGCAAATCTGAATTTTCAACAAATCGGCTTTAGCCAGTTTGAAAATAACGCAACAACGCCACAGACAGTTGATCTGAATATTGCATGCAGTTGGCCTGCAACCGGGATCTCACTAAAATTTTCGCCCGCTGCAGGCGTTTCCACGAGCAGCACTAACCTAATGAAAACGGGTTTATCCGGCGTTGGGCTTGCGTTGGCATGGAAAAATGCATCCGGCACAGATTTTACGCCGCTAGAATTGAATAAGTCTTTTGTTCCCGCATCAACTGCATTAAGTAACCAAAATGAAACGCTTGGTCAGTTCCAGCTGTTGCCAAAAAAAATTCCTGAAGAAACGCTTCAGGCCGGGAATATTTCCACTAGTCTGACTGTCGAGGTAACCTATGATTGACAGGACATGTCTATTTTTTCCGTTACTGGTGGGGCTGTTAAGCGCAACAACGGCACTTAACAGTCACGCCGCACAAACGGCAAGCGTAAGTCTTCCCATTTCAATGCAGGTCACTAATCCTCAGTGCCAAATCAACAAAGGGCTTGGCCTGCCTGAAACCGTGCAACTTCCGCTGATTACCACATCAGGTGCCTTTTTAGGCGATAATAATGTTGAAGTTCCCCTTGTGATTGACTGTGTCAGTGATATCACCAAATTTGAGGTTACTCTGGCTGGGGGCAGTAATTCGAAACTCACTACGTCAAATAATATGGTTGATATTACCTTGTCATGGAAGCAGGGTGGAGGTGCGGTTGAATTCGGCACGCCGGTTGAGTTAAGTAAAGCGCCTTTTCTGGTGAGTCCAAACCAGTTTGATGGAAGCTTACTGGTCAGGGTTTCACCCCATACCGGTACAATACCGGCAGGTAATTACACCGCCAGCTTACCGGTTACATTTACCTATTATTAAGATGGTATAAACACAAGCCGGGGAACGCTCCCCGGCCTTTAAATATATTAATCAAACACCCCGTTAATAATCGCCGTGACCACGGCAGTACTGAGCGCAATCAGCACTAAATCATCCCCAACAATTTTCCATTCATAGCCAGGATAATAAGGCAGTTGCCCCAGCATGGATGCCGGTACGGTTTTTTTCGCGATGCCCGGAGGGAGCGGTTTTCCACGCGCCAGGTTTTTCGCAATGCCCGGAGGCAGAGAATCATATCCCGTCAGGCCGTAGTTCACCGCCAGATGACGCGCTGTCGCGAAACTGATGTCAGACTCGACGTGATCGGGTTTGCCGTAATTTTTACGATGATCGGATGAACCGTTGTTTTTCTGGGCCGAATTTCCTTTTTGCCCGTTATTTCCCTGGTTGCCCTTATTTCCATGATTGCCACTGCTGTTGCCCTGGCCGCCGCCGCCATGACCATTTCCGTTACCATTCCCCGGATTCGCCATGACCGGCGCAGCGAACAGAGAGAGTGAAACCAGTGTGGCCAGCACTGCCGTTAAACCACGACGCTTACCCATGATGTGTTCCTTCCAGATGATGTTCCACTTTGACAATAGTGCGCCGCCATCAAGTACGCAATGTCAAATATTCCTGGTTTTGCATTGGCTCGCAGGCCATTAATAAACAACCTGTTGTGTGGAGGGTAACGGCTGTGCCTTATCTGCTATCATGCCTGCAAATAGCGTCGAAAAAACACAGCCGAGGAAAACATGGGGTCCACCAGAAGAGGGATGCTGAACGTTCTGATTGCTGCCGTATTATGGGGAAGTTCCGGCGTTTGCGCGCAGTACATCATGGAGCAAAGCCAGATGTCGTCGCCATTTCTGACCATGACGCGTCTGATCTTCGCAGGACTCATTCTGCTGATGCTCTCCTTTGTCCACGGTGACAAAATTTTTTCCCTTTTCAAAGACCGCAAAGATGCCCTGAGCCTGTTGATTTTTTCTGTCGTTGGGGCGCTGACGGTGCAACTCACCTTCCTGCTGACCATCGAAAAATCCAACGCCGCGACCGCCACGGTGCTGCAATTTCTGTCTCCGACGATTATCGTGGCGTGGTTCGCGCTGGTACGTAAGGCCCGTCCCGGCGTATTGGTGCTAACGGCAATCCTCACCTCCCTGATCGGCACCTTTTTACTGGTAACGCACGGCAACCCTACTTCGCTGTCAATTTCACCCGCCGCGCTGTTCTGGGGGATCGCCTCCGCATTTGCCGCCGCGTTTTATACCACCTACCCGTCAACGCTGATTGCACGTTACGGCACCTTACCGATTGTCGGCTGGAGTATGTTAATCGGCGGGATGATCCTGCTGCCGTTTTACGCTGGAGAGGGCACGGATTTCGTGGTGAATGGCAGCCTGATTCTGGCGTTTTTCTACCTGGTGGTGATCGGCACGTCACTGACGTTCAGCCTGTATCTGAAGGGGGCGCAGATGATTGGCGGGCCGAAAGCGAGCATTTTAAGCTGTGCCGAACCGCTGAGCAGCGCGTTGCTGTCATTGCTCTTGTTGGGCATTACCTTCACGCTACCGGACTGGCTGGGCACACTGCTGATTCTGTCGTCCGTGGTGTTGATCTCGATGGATTCTCGCCGCCGCGCCAGAACCGTTTGACATCACTGGCGCGGCAACGCTCATCTTACCAACCCGGCACCGCGCCGCCGTTAAAGATTTTCTCCGCCGCTTTGGCGACTTCCGGCGACTGATAGGACTGCAAAAACTCCTTCACGTTTTGCGCGTCTTTGTTGTCTTCCCGCGCCACCAGAATGTTCACGTACGGCGAATTTTTATCTTCGATAAACACGCTGTCATGAACCGGAGAAAGCCCGGTTTGCTGAATGTAGGTCGTGCTGATGATCGCTACATCGACTTTCGGGTCGTCAAGTACACGCGGTAACTGCGCGCCTTCCAGTTCCATAATCTGCAAGTGACGCGGATTATCGGTGATATCCAGCGCCGTCGGCAGCAGACCTTTCCCTTCTTTCAGGGTAATCAGCTTCTCTTTTTGCAGCAGCAGAAGCGCGCGTCCCAGATTAGTCGGATCGTTTGGGATCGCCACCGTCGCGCCCTCTTTCAGTTGATCCACCGTTTTAATTTTTTTCGAATAGCCTGCCATCGGGAAGACAAAAGTATTCCCTACCGCCACCAGCTTATAGTTGTGCGCCTGGTTATCCTGCTCAAGGAACGGACGATGCTGGAAAACGTTGGCATCCAGTTCGCCGTGGTTGGTGGCGTCATTCGGCAACAGCGAGCCGCTGAAACCGACCAGCTCAACGTCGAGGCCGTACTTCTCTTTCGCCACTTTTTTGGCGACTTCCGCGACATCCTGCTCGGCGCCGTTAATCACACCCACTTTAATGTGCTTTGCATCGCTGCTCTGCTGATCGCACCCGACCAGCAACAATCCCGCCAGCAGTACCGCCGCCCCTGTCCGTAAATGAGGTATCGTCAATTTCACGTTTTTATCCTTTTTGAAATAACCGCCTGATGAGTAATGAAATGACTATAGCGGGAAGGGCACGGCGGTTTAAAAACCGAAAAGGTATCAATAAGAAGAAAAAGGCATAAAGGGAGAATATGCGAAAATCCTGATGGCGCTGCGCTGACCACACGCAGCGCCATTCGGCTCAGACCAGCGCTTTGATGATGTCCATCAACCTGACGATATCTTCAGGACGCGTATTCCCGGTTTGCGGATCGATAATCGAACTGTACACATGCGGCATCACGCGTGGCACTCCCGCCTCCAGGCAGGTCTGCAATATGACGCCGAAATTATCCAGATCGATACCGCCGGTCGGTTCAATCAGCGTCATGCCGTTACGCGCCGCGCTGCTCGCCAGTACGTACAGCTCCGGCAGCGACTTCTCCCCGCCCATCGGAAAGAATTTGGCCGCGTGCGCCCCCATATCCTGCATCATCCGCACGGCGGTATCGCAGGAGACGCGCGCTGGCGTCCCCTTGCTGCTGCTGACGCCGGTGGAAATCAACACGTCACCAGGCGTTCCCGTCGGGCTGACCAGCGCATTGATATGGGTCTGTTCTCCCCCCGTCGCCGCCAGCGCGCCTGCGGCAAAACCGCTGCCGGTAAAGGTCTGGTTGACGTGCGCCGGATGAACCTTTGCGGCAATCATCGCCGCCTTGTAATACTGCGCCGGATCGCCCGCCCCCAGCCCGACCGAAATCGACGGCACGTCCGCCATCCAGCGCTTCACCTCCTGAACACCTTCGTCGACCGACGAAAATTGCGCAGACAGGATGCCAATCACCGCGTGTCCCTCGGCGGCATCATAGATTTCCCTGGCGTTAGCGATATCTTTCGCCAGCACGTTAATCGCCACACGCTGACGATGAAAATTAATCTGCTGCATGTTCTGCAATCTCCTTAAGTCGCGCCACAATCAACGCCATTTCCCCCTCAGCGACCGTACGTGGGTCGAGGCTAAAAACGCCCTGATGGAGGTTATAGCGCCGTGCGTAAATGGCGATATCGCCACTTCGCAGTTGGGCTTCGACGTCGCGCGCGTCCAGACCAAACACCTGCGCATCAACCCGAACGCGAATGCGCCAGATGGCACGCCCGGCTTCGTCCTGCTCGATATCGGCGGTCAGCCCGCGAATGGCCGAAATCGCCTCCACCGTCGGTTGCAACTGCTCGGCGGTCACCACGGTCTGCCCCTGGTGATAATTTTCCAGCGCATACACCAGCCCGACCATGTTCTCCTTGCCGATTTTCATCGCTCTGGCAATCCCGTGATGTTGCGCTTTACAGGCGGCGATCCACGTTTTATTGCCGGTGATAAACCCGGAGGTCGGTGCATTGAAGGCTTTCGCCCCGCTGTAGATAACCATGTCCGCCCCGCTCGCCACCCAGGCGTGTAAATCCTCCTCGGCGGCGGCATCGACAATCAGCGGCAGGTTGTGGATCTGCGCCACTTGTACAAAGTCGTCAATGCTGAGCATGCCTTTTTGCACGCAGTGGTGCGATTTCACATACAGCAGTGCGGCGGTCTCGTCAGTAATGGCGCTCTCCAGTTGCCAGCGTGCGGCCAGGTTACTCGAACCGACTTCCACAACGCGCCCACCGCCCAGACGAATGGCGCTGGTAATCGGCGCGCCGTAATCCACGTTATGACCGCGCAGCATCACTACCTCATTGGCCATTCCGCTACTGTCCGGCATCAGCGACACGCGAAGCGGGTCGCCACGAGTAATGGCGGCGGCAACGGCAATGGCAATCCCTGCCGAGGCGCAGGAGGTCACGTAGCTGTCCTGCGCGCCGGTAAAGCGGGAAACCAGTTCACCGGTTCGGTCCACCAGCTTGTCGATCTCAACAAAGGCCGAGGCCGCGCGCGCCGTGGCCTGCATCACCTCCGGCGCGACGCTGGAGACGCCAAGAATCGTCATCTTGCCGCAGGCGTTAATCACCTGTTTTAGCCCCAGCTGTTGATAAATATTCTCTGTCATGGCTTACAACACTCCCAGCAGCGAACACACCACGCTCAGCGCCACAATCGACAGCAGAATGGTGGTGTAACGCGGACCCTTTTTCACCAGGAAGATATAGATGGCAAACACCGCCGCCAGCGGCAGCAGGCCTGGCGCGATAGAGTCAAGGATCTGCTGCACGACCACTTCAGAACCCTTCAGGGCGCTGATTTTCAACGGTGTGGTGATCTTGACGTAGCTTGCCGACAGCGCGCCCATCATGATCAACCCCAGCACGTTCGCTCCGTAGATCAGTTCTTTGATTCGCCCCCCCTGCAATAACCCGACGATAGAATCACGTCCCAGGGTGTAGCCTTTGTGGATCAGACCGTAGCTGATCGCCAGGGTAATCGCCGGATAGAGGATCAGCGGTGCAATACCGCCAAACGCGCTGCCATTGGCGGCGAAAGGGATGAAAATCGCAATCAGCAGCGGCATGACGGCGGCCCAGACAATGGAGTCGCCCATCCCGGCCAGCGGCCCCATCAGCCCGGTTTTAATCCCGGTAATTGAGGCATCGCTGATCGGCTCGCCGCGCGTTTTTTGCTCTTCCATGGCGATGGAAATCCCCTGGATCACCGCGCCAAATGTTTGCTCAGAGTTGAAGAAGTTCAGGTGCCGTTTCAGCGCCTCCACCTGTTCCTCTTTTTGCGGGTAGAGCTTTTTGATGATCGGTGTCATCGAGGCGCAGAAAATCAGGCTCTGCAGACGTTCATAAGAGTTGGAGACTTCCGCGCCCAGCCAGTAGATAAACCATGCTTTAGTGATATCCGCTTTGGTCAACGCCCCGGTCGTCCGTGCGCGCTCAACCAGTTCATGCTGCATTACGTCGCTGCTCATCATGCTGCTCCTTCATTTTTCGCCAGACCTTTAATCAGGAAGGCCACACAGGTACCGAAGATCGCCATCGCCATGATGTCCACCTTGAGGTACAGCACCGCGAAGAATCCGCCGATAAACCACGGCAGCAGGCTCTTTTTACCGATCACCATAATGGTGATCGCGAAGCCCAGCGCTGGCAGGATCCCGCCCATGATTTCAAAGGAGTGGGTCAGCCAGTGCGGCATCAGTTTGAGGAAACTTTCCACCACGTCCTGACCGAAGTAGTTCGCGGCGAACACCACCGGGAAACGCAGCGCCAGTCCGAGTAACGCCGGGTAGAGGAACGCACAGCGCATAATGCCCGACATGTTCGCCGTTTCCGCGTGCTTATCAGCCATATGCACCCATGCGGCGTTCAGGGTACGACGCAACTGGTCAAGGAAGACGCCGATCACGCCGAAGGGGATCGCCAGCGCAATGGCCAGGTTCGGATCCATCCCAGCTTTCACCGCGATGGGAATCGAGATACAGGCCGCCAGCGCCGGATCTGACGGCACGTTACCGCCAGGCGTGGAGGTCACGCCGAGATAAACGAGCTGCATCCCGGCACCGATAATCATCGCGGTCTGCATGTTGCCCAGCAGCAGCCCGACGAACACAGCCACCACCACCGGCTGAAGCAGCATGGCAGAGAAGGTGTAGCCAAGGCGTAAGCGGGCAAACCAGTAATACAACCCCATGAGGCTTGCAAAAACTAAGGTATCCATAGTGTTATCCCATTATCAGAGAATTAGAATTTTTTCAGGATATCGTCCAGCGACTGCGGTTTATCTTCCGGGATAGTCTGGAAGAACACCTGAATCCCACGACTTTTCAGGTCGTTCAGAATGCCAACGTCTTTTTCATCGAGCGTAATGTTCTGGAATACCGCTTTGCGGTTCGGTCCACCGCCCAGCCCCCCCACCTGAATCGTGGAGACATCAAACCCCTGTTGTACGGCCTGCTGAATCGCCGCCAGAGAAGGGAACAGCACCAGCACATTGCCGTCGCCCAGTTGGTTCTCTTGCCATGAGGCGGCAAAGCTCAGGTTGCTGTAGCAGTCCACTTTGATGTTCGGCGGCGCGGCCATCAGGTAGATGTTTTTCATAAACGGATCGGCGTCCAGTTCGTCGCTGACCACCGCGATGCGTTTGGCCTGGGACTGCCCGACCCACTTCGTCACCACCTGTCCGTGGATCAGTCGGCTATCGATACGACATAACACGATGTTTGCCATGATGATTTTCCTTATTGTGATTGTTGTAATTGACGGACGTGAGCGACAACGTCCAGGCAACTGCTGCGTCCGGCGTCCACCAGTTCGCTGACGCAGGTAGTCAGTGAACCGTGTTCACGTCTGTCCAGCGCTTCCAGCAGCAGTGATGCGTTGAGTCCGGAAATGACCGCCACCGGATAATCCGCACTCAGCCGCGCCGCCACGTTGGATGTCGTGCCGCCCACAAAATCGGTCAGAATCAGTGAGCCTTCCGGCATGGTTTTCACCACGTCTTCGACACGTTGATAAAACTCACCCAGCGTATCGACGGGCATCAGCGCGATTTCTGTCACGCCTTTAATTTCGCCCATCACCATGCGCAGGCTGTTACAAAGCTGTTGTCCCCAGCCGCCATGGGTCAGCAGCAGAATGTCGGGCAACGGTTGAGTGGTAGTCAAAATGGCCTCCTGGCGCGATTACATTTACACGCAAGGAAAGAGCAAAGGCTGTGCCAGTATTTGTGTCACACGAGGGGGAAAGGAGAGCGGGCAAGGCGCAACGCCTCGCCCATTAAGGGATCAGCTATAAAGCAGTTCGTAGATATAAAAATATTCCGCATCCGATAACCGGATGGCATAGGCCTCTTCGATCGGCAGAAACGCAGATTTAATGACACTAAACGCGCGGGGATCCAGATTCGGTTTGTTTTCCAGCGCCATCTGTAACGGTTTACGGTTGATCACGATACGCTCAACCATGCAACAGCAGTGGATCAGGAAGCGTAGTGTCACCTGGCGACTGGGTTTGAGGGAAAGCGCAGTCGTCAGATGGTTAAGCACGCCCTCCATCTCTTTCAGAATGCGCTGCGGGTTGAGCACTGAAATATGATTGATGATGCTCTCCATGGTCAGCGCGCTGATAAAGCGCATCGCGCTGCGCTCCATCTCCAGACGGCGCTCGGCGCTGGAGAGATCCGGCGTCAGCAGGCTTAACACCAGCTCCGGCCCCTGCTCAGAGAACAGTTCTTCCAGCGAGATAAACGGAATATCCGGCAGTCCGGGCTGGAAAGTCCCGACAATCCCTGCCAGTCGCTCATTGGCATTCAGCGCCTGCTGGACACGTTCGAGACTGCGCACGTCGTTGTAATCGAGGATCACCATTCGCGTGTCCTGCGACATCAGTTCGCCGAAGCTCTCCTCGAGCACTTTTTTAATTTTTTCCGCCGTTCCCATGCCGGTAATGCAGGAGACGACCAGCACTTTGCCGCCGTTTTCCTGCTGCGGCGTACACAGCTGGCAGGGGATATTTTTGCTCTGCATCAGCGCCGCCAATTGGGGTAAATCGCTGGTTTCGTAGCTTAAATCCAGCCCAATCTCCAGCAGACTGGTCAGCGTGATGTTGGGCATCAGCAGTACGTCTATCTGAAATAACTTGCTGATCGTACTGCCGAAATGTACCAGTGAACCGATGTCGACCATCAGGATCAGCCGCTGATAGCGTTGGGTCTGAATAATCTGGGTCAGCGTTTCCAGCGTGTCATGTACCGACTGCTCAAACGGCATGTCGACTGCGCTGAACAGGTCGCGTTCCAGTACACGGTTAACATACTGCGCCATGCTGGTCGCGGTGGTCGCGCCGTGAGCGACCAGAATCACCCCGCAATCCGGACTGGCATCAATGCGCTGGCGGTAATGACGACACTCTTTCAGGAACAGGCACAGCCAGACCACTTCCGTCGCCGGGCACTGAATATGCAGCAGTTCATTAATTTTGCGGCACAGCAGCGTGGCGTTATCGTATTCATCTTTGCAGCGATCGAGGATCAGACTGGAAGAGTAGAGCTGGGGAATCAACCCGCGCTGGACGTAGCCAATCAGCGCCAGGAAGTGCTTGCGCAGCGGATTCACCAGGTTTTCCGGCAGCGTAAACGTAAGCACCTGTTCCACGCAGCCGATCAACAGCGTCACGCGTTCTTCGATTTGATCGCCATAACGCGGTGGATGCGCCACGCTATCGCGACTGTAGAGGCCATATTCGAAAATCGAGCTGAGCTTGTTTTTCAGGATAGCCAGCGTTTCCGCCGGCGGGACATTACTGTTGCGCAGATTGACATATTCACGGGTCAGGAAGCTGTAAAACAGATCGCTCTCTTCGATTTCCGCCCCGGTCGCCAGCGACGTTTTCAGCGCCGGTAACGTGCGCGCATCAATGTTCAGCCGCTCTTTCCCTTCAAACAAGGCATCGACCAACAGGCGCTGTTCCGGCGTGGCGTGAAACGGTATCTCCGCCAGCCGTTTATCCAGTTGTAGTGTGTCATTATGTTCCGTCATTCCTGACGCCCACGCCTGGGCGCACAGGAACTGGATATCACTCTTCAACTGACCAATGTTGCCCTCCAGCGGTTTGTTCAACAGCCAGAGCAGTAGCGTTTTGTCGATGCTCACCGTGCGCTCGATTTTGCGACTTTCACGCTGCAGGAAACCGACAATCAGCTCCACTTGTTCTTCAATCGATCGCTGACGAATCCCCGGCAAATCGATGCTTACCTGAATGCGTCGCTGGAAGGTACGCAACAGCGACGAATTCGCCGGTTCCGTGGTGGCGCAAATCAGCCGTACCGAGATCGAACGCGCCTTACTGCTGTCCCCCAGCGGACGGTACTCACCCTTATCAAGAATAGAGAACAGTTTTTCCTGACCTTCGTAAGGCAGACGGTGCACTTCATCGAGCAGCAAATAGCCGCCGTCTGCCTGCTCAACCAGACCGGGTTTATTCTCGTTCGCGCCGGTAAATGCCCCCTGACGATGGCCAAACAGGTGGGAAGAGAGCAGTTCCGGGTTATGGGCGTACTCGGCGCAGTTAAAGTAGACCAGCGGCGGCGGGGAACCGGCGGACTTTTCGCAGGCGAAGCGGTGCATCAGTTCGGCAAAAAAGGTTTTCCCCACGCCAGATGGGCCGGTCAGCAGCACGTGCAAACCCTGCGGATAGAGCACCGCGGCGCGGCCTTTTTCAACCGCATCGCGCAGGCTGCGGTCATAGCCAATCAGGCCGGTGAAAGGATCGTCGTCGCCCGTATTTTCCGCTTGCGGAAGCAGGTCAGCCACCGAGCGCACCTCGCGCTCGCTACTCTCCAGTTTGCGCCCCAGCAATGTCTCCAGCGTCTGGCGGTGCAGGAAGAACACCGGACGCCCCCGGCTTTTAATCGCCAGACCGTCATTCCACAGTTGGTTGAGATCTTTACTGACCGAGTTGCGCGCCAGCCCCAGGTTGAAGCCAATCGCCTCCGCGGTGAATGCCGTCTCCTGCGCCAAATCGGCACGATCCAGCCCACGCGTCAGCCTTTCAAGCTCTCCCAGTACGATCTCGATCCGTCTCATCTCTTTACCGCTTAAGAATTAAATGATTGTTCAGAACATACACTATTCTGCTATGCAAGAAAGTGAATCGGCGTCCAGACGTCACGGTGAATGCCTCCGGTCATCAAAATGTTTTCGATAAATAATGCCGGGCAGCCCCTTTTTCCGGGAAGTCCTCAAGGGTCAGTTGCAGTTGATAACCGTTCTTCTGGTAGAACGGCAGCGCCTGAAAACTCAAGGTATCGACCAGCGCATGGAGACAACCTCTTTCGCGAGCGGCGTGCTCTGCGGCCTGGATTAGCTGGCTACCGTAACCGCCTTTACGCAGGGATTCATGCATCCATAAAAAATCAATGCTCAACCATTCCCCTTTGATTTTGCCAATCAATCCCCCCCGGATTTTCTGCTGCTCGTCACGCCAGTAAACCGCCAGATCGCCAAAATTTCTCGTTTGCAGAAACTGAAAATTGTAAGCGCGCAATCCGGTGAGCAGTGCATTTTGATCGTCTTCGGTAACGGTATCGGTAATTTGTATCTGCATTCTATCCTCCTGAAAAAATACAACTTTTGGCTGAAGCCTTTTCCGACTTTCGCACGGGCTGCTGAGAGAGTCGTACACCATCTACACTTACTCTTGAAATGATGCGCATCGACTACAAGGATTATTACCATGAAACGAGCCGTTTTACCGATCATTGCCGCCCTTTTCTTGATGCCAACGCTGGCGCAGGCCGACTCGCCTTACGGCGCACTGCAATCCGTGCACGAAAAAAATACGATACTCAACGATTTACGCAAAATTTGTACGCCGCAAGGTTCGCCTTCAGACGAGGCGTGGGAAAAAACGATCATGGCGAATGAAGGCAATCAGCAGCACATCCGCGAGGCGGCGCTGGCGATGGAAAGGAACAATCAGAGCAACTACTGGGAAGCGCTCGGTAAGGTGGAATGCCCGGATATGTAGCGTGAAGCCTGCGCCTCACGCCCGTTAATTAGCTTACCGCTGGCGAACATCCGGAATGATGAGGTCGCCGCGCAGCACATACGATCCCAACATGCTCTGCGTTTTTTCATTCAGCCAGCTGACAATCCGCGCCGCCATCGCATCCATGGAGTATTCGATTGCCGGGATGGTCGGGATCCCCGGCAGATGCAGCGAACCGGCGAGGCTGAAGATCATAATATCTTCCGGAACCGACTTATTAAACGCCTGCAATTGTGGGATCACCCGCTGAGCCTGCTGCTCATCCGCCACCAGCAGGGCGTTAAAGTTGAGCGTGGAGGCGTTATTCAACAATTCCTGTAGCGCGACCGAGGAAGAGGTGGCTTCCATAAACACCAGGTTACGGTTAAAGGGCAGGAAATTCTTCTCCAGCGCGTGTTTGTAGCCGAGCAGCACCTGTTCGGAGAACCCCATCCCTTCAGGATGAATGAGGGCAATCTGCCGACGATTCTGGCTAATCAGATAGTTACAGGCCGTTTCGGTGGCAAAGCTGTGGTCAAACTGAATACTGGTCACATCGTCGCCCGCTTCCAGGCAATCCACCAGAATGACGTTTTCCTGGCTGATATTCAGCGGGAAACGCGCCCCAATAATCAGCACATCGTCACACAGGCCACAACTTAATTCATCAAGGGCGCTCATTACTTCTGCTTTGGTGTTGGCAAAGCGGAGCAACAAATGCTTTTGGTGCTGGCTCAGATGTTTTTCCAGTGCGTAAAGGTAGCCCGTCGTCTGGTTAATGTTGTCCTGCGCGCAAATCACGCCAATGCAACCGGTGCTCTGGCTGAGTAATGACTGGGCAATCACATTCGGACGATAGTTCAGTTCATCCACCGCCTTTAACACGGCAAGACGACTGGCTTCCTTCACACCACGCGATCCGCTCAACACGCGCGACACCGTGGCTTTAGACACGCCAGCCAAACGCGATACATCGTTGATAGTAGACATCATTCTCCCCTGACAGAGCCTGCCTGGCTCCTTCAATCCTGAATTTAACATTGGCTCAAATAATCACCACACGCAGTATAGCTGTTTCCGTTTTTCATGGAAACCGATTTTCCGTTTCCACTCAAAAAGTATGAAATAGCACCAAAACCGTGAGCCAAATCCAAATAATTAGCCTTATAAGAATAAGATCTTGACGGTTGTCACAGTTCCGTTTGCTTCATATGGAAACCGGTTTCCGTATGATATCAAATCAGACTCGCAATAAGTTTTTACATTTTGAGGATGGTTAATAATGTTCAGGATTATGTTGTGTTGCTCTGCAGGGATGTCCACCAGTCTGCTGGTTCGTAAAATGGTCGAAGCCGCAGAAGAGCGGAAGCTGCCAGTCCAAATTGATGCATATGGCGTTTCCGAATTTGACATTCAGTTTCCAAATTACCAGGTGGTGCTGCTTGGCCCCCAGGTAAAATACATGCTTAACACGCTCTCAGAGAAGGCTGCCACCCAAAACATCCCCGTAAAAGCCATTGATATGCAGGATTACGGAATGCAACGCGGTGACAAGGTGCTGGATTTTGCTCTGTCGCTGATTGAAGCGGCACATTAGAAAGGTGTCATTATGAGTTCGTTATATCAGTCAATGGTTGCTGTCATAGAACAATCCATCACCCCTCTTGCCGGTAAACTGGGCCAGCAAAAGTATGTGATTGCGATTCGTGATGGTTTTACCGCGGCGCTGCCGTTTATGATCATCGGCTCGTTCATGCTGGTGTTTATTTTTCCGCCGTTCTCTGCCGAAACAACCAACAGCTTTGCCCGTGGCTGGCTCGATTTCTCCGCCACGTATCGTGAACAGTTGATGCTGCCGTTTAACCTCAGCATGGGCGTTATGACGTTCTTCATCTCTGTGGGCATTGGCGCCAGTCTGGGCCGTCAGTTTAATCTCGATCCAATCATGTCCGGCCTGCTGGCGTTTATGGCCTTTTTACTGGTCGCCGCCCCGTATGCCGACGGGAAAATCTCCACCCAGTACCTTTCCGGTCAGGGGATCTTTACCGCGCTGATCACCGCCATCTATGCCACGCGCGTTTATGCCTGGCTGAAGCAGCACAACATCACTATCCGTCTGCCGAAAGAGGTTCCGACCGGCGTCGCCCGTTCGTTTGAGATCCTCATTCCGGTTCTGGTGGTCATTGCGACGTTACACCCGCTGAACCTGTTTATTGAAGCGCAGACCGGCATGATCATTCCGCAGGCGATCATGCACCTGCTGGCACCGTTGGTTTCCGCGTCTGACTCCCTGCCGGCGATTCTGCTTTCGGTCCTGATGTGCCAGATTTTCTGGTTTGCTGGTATTCACGGTTCGCTGATCGTCACAGGCATTATGAACCCATTCTGGATGGCCAACCTTTCCGCGAACCAGGCGGCGCTGGCAGCAGGCGCGGCATTGCCACACGTCTATTTACAAGGTTTCTGGGATCACTACCTGCTGATCGGCGGCGTGGGCTCGACTTTACCACTGGCCTTCCTGCTGCTGCGTAGTCGCGTTACCCATCTGCGGACGATCGGCAAAATGGGCATCGTCCCTAGCTTCTTCAACATTAATGAGCCTATTCTGTTCGGTGCGCCGATCATCATGAACCCGATGCTGTTTATCCCGTTCGTTTTCGTGCCCATGATCAACGCCGTACTGGCTTACACCGCAACCCGTCTGGGCTGGCTGGATCAGGTGGTGTCACTGACGCCGTGGACCACGCCCGCACCGATTGGCGCCTCCTGGGCGGCAAACTGGGCCTTTAGTCCGGTGGTGATGTGTCTGATCTGTATGGTGATGTCAGCGTTGATTTACCTCCCGTTCCTGCGCGCTTACGAACGTTCTCTGCTGAAGACAGAAGAACAAAAAGCCCAGGATGCCGTCTCCGTGGCGAACGCTGCCCGTAGCAACTCATAATGAATCAAGGAGTCAGAACAATGAGATACCGTTTTCCTGAAAACTTCTGGTGGGGCAGTGCCTGCTCAGCGCTGCAAACCGAAGGGGATAGCCTGAACGGCGGCAAAAGCCAGACCACATGGGATGTGTGGTTCGACCGCCAGCCAGGTCGTTTCCATCAGGGGGTTGGCCCGGCGAACACCTCAACCTTTTATCAGCACTGGAAACAGGACATCGCGCTGCTGAAGCAGTTGAAACATAACAGCTTCCGCACCTCGTTAAGCTGGTCGCGCCTGATTCCAGACGGCACGGGCGAGATGAATCCAGAAGCGGTGGCGTTCTATAACAACGTTATCGACGAACTGCTGGCACAGGGCATCACGCCGTTTATCACACTGTTTCACTTCGACATGCCGATGGTGATGCAGGAGAAAGGCGGCTGGGAAAACCGTGACGTCGTGGAAGCCTTTGGCCGCTACGCGCAGACGTGTTTCGAATTGTTCGGCAACCGCGTTAAGCACTGGTTCACCTTTAACGAGCCGATTGTGCCGGTAGAAGGCGGCTATCTGTATGACTTCCATTACCCCAACGTGGTGGATTTCAGACGCGCAGCCACCGTGGCGTATCACACCGTGCTGGCGCACTCGACGGCGGTTCGCGCTTATCGTGCGGGCAACAACGACGGCGAAATCGGTGTCGTGCTCAACCTGACGCCTTCTTATCCGCGCTCACAGCATCCGGCGGATGTGAAAGCCGCGCACCATGCGGATCTGCTGTTCAACCGCAGCTTCCTCGACCCGGTGCTGAAAGGGGAATATCCGGCGGATCTGGTGGCGTTACTGAAAGAGTACGATCAACTGCCCGCCTGCCAACCAGGTGACGCACAGCTGATTGCCGATGGCAAAATCGACCTGCTGGGCATTAATTACTATCAGCCCCGCCGCGTGAAATGCCGCGATACCGCCATCAATCTGAATGCGCCATTTATGCCGGAGTGGTTGTTTGATTATTATGAAATGCCAGGCCGTAAAATGAACCCGTACCGGGGCTGGGAAATTTATGAGCCGGGTATTTACGATATTATTACCAATCTGCGTGATAATTACGGCAACCCGCGCTGCTTTATTTCTGAAAACGGAATGGGTGTAGAAAACGAACAGCGATTTATTCAGAACGGGCAAATTAATGACAGTTACCGTATTGAATTTGTCTCTGAACATCTTAAATGGCTACATAAAGGGATCAGTGAAGGCTGTCAGTGCCTTGGTTACCATATGTGGACCTTTATTGATAACTGGTCATGGCTCAACGGATATAAAAACCGCTATGGTTTTGTCCAGTTAGATTTAGACACGCAAAAACGTACGGTGAAAAAGAGCGGCGAGTGGTTCGCCAATACCGCCGAACATAACGGATTCGATTAAGAGATATTTACAATGATTGCATTAGAAGAAGCAGTAATGGAAATTATCGTCAATGCCGGACAGTCCCGCAGTCTGTGCTTTGAGGCGCTTCACGCTGCGCGCGCAGGCAACATTGACGAGGCGAAAAGCCTGCTTCGGGAGGCGGACGGTTACGCCCGTCAGGCCCACCACATGCAAACCAAATTGATCGAACAGGATGCCGGGGAAGCCCGGCAACCCATGACGTTAATTATGGTGCATGCGCAGGATCATTTAATGACATCGCTGCTAGCCCGCGAACTGTCAGAAGAAATTATTCATCTTTATCAACGTTAATTTAAATTAAATAATAAACGGAGACGTCACTACGATTAAATAAACGCATTCTGTACCCGCACCTATAAATAACAGATCAACTTGTTTTGGTGATAGCGAATTACACCAAGGCGGGATGGTTATTATCTTAAAATAAATTAATGCGCACATCTCTTCAGAATGCTCAATGCAAACTGAAGGATAAAACGTAAATGAGATAACCATGAACATGATAAAAAAACTTCCATTAGCCATGGCGGTCGTGGCCGCGCTTTGCCCGATTTCTGTACTCGCACAGGAATTTACGCAGGAACAAATCGACGCCATTGTCGCCAAAGCCGTAGACAAAGCCCTTGCGGAACGTCAGGCGAAAATGGACGCTGCTGTGGCGAAAAAAACCGATGTGATTGTTGAGCCGCAAAGCGCCGCACAGTCACCCGATATGGCCATCCCGTTCGGTGTGAAATTCAGCGGCTATGCGCGTTACGGCGCGCACTTCCAGAGCGGCGATCAGAAGTACGTCGGCGTGGACGGTTCCTATAACGGCGCGTCCGCCATTGGTCGTCTGGGTAACGAAGGCAACGGCGGCGAATTCCAGCTTTCCAAAGCATTCAAAGGCGACAACGGTGCGATCTGGGATATCAACGTGATGATCGACCACTGGGGTGACGAGGTGAACCTCAAAAAGGCCTACGCAGGGGTGACCAACGTTCTGGAATCCAACCCGAACGCCTATATCTGGGCGGGGCGCGACTTCCACCAGCGTCCGCAACAAGGGATCAACGACTACTTCTGGATGAACCACGACGGCCAGGGCGCCGGGGTGAAGAACTTCGATATTGGCGGCGTGCAGTTTGACGTGGCGACCGTGGCCGCCGTGGAATCGTGCAGCCCGGAAGTGATGGAAGATGAGGCCAACCCGTCACGCATCACCTGTACCGGCGGTTCCGGCACCGGTGACAAAGGCAACTACGCCGTGACCTCAAAAATCCACGGCATGAAACTCGGTCCGTTAGATCTGGAAATTTACGCCAACTACGGTTTTGACTCGAAAGCGGTCGATAGCGACGATCGCCTGAAGGCCTGGCAGGGCGCGTTTGTGGTGAGCCATACCAATGACAGCGGCGTCAACAAAGTGATCGCCCGTTACTCTGATAACTCCGACAACAGCGTCTACAACAAAACCGACGATCTGACGGCGATTTACGCCAGCTTCGAAGGGAGTCATAAATTCACGCAACAGGCACAGGTTGAATACCTGTTGGCATTCCATGACTACGACAACAGCGCCGATCAGAGTGAAAATCGCAAGAACTATGGTGCTATTGTGCGTCCAATGTACTTCTGGAACGACGTGCACTCCACCTGGCTGGAAGCGGGCTATCAGCGTGTCGACTATGATAACGGCGGCGATAACAAAGGCTGGAAGCTGACACTGTCGCAGAACATGTCGATTGCAATGGGGCCGGAGTTCCGCCCGATGCTGCGCTTCTACGTCACCGGCGGCAAAGTGGATAACGACCGCACCGCTCGCGTGAACGGCACGGATGACGAAACGCTGGACGATTTCAACGTCGGCGCGATGTGGGAAGCGTGGTTCTGATGAGCCATATCGCGTTATGCCGGATGGTGGCATAAATGCCTTATCCGGCCTACAGGTCTCCGTACCGTAGGTCGGATAAGCGCAGCGCCATTCGACAAACAGAGTGTGAGATCATTGCATACCCTTTATGCGAACTTTCGCTGCCACCAGAAGCGCCGTCAGCAGCATCAGGCTGCCGGAAAGCATCAGGGGCGACAGCAGGCCAAGGTTATCGAGTGCATAGCCTCCCACCGCGGCCCCACAGGTATTGGCAAGCTGGATCACGGCGACCTGGACGGATCCAGCCTTTTCTGCCTGATCGGCTAGCGATCGGGTAATCCATGTCGACCACCCCACCGGCACCAGTGCAAACGCCAGTCCCCAGATAATCGCAATGCCCGCCGCCACAATCTTGTCGCTGCCCCACAGCGTAAGCACCAACGCACTCAGCGCCAGTACCAGCGGCGCACCGGCTAATGCCAGCTTGACCGAGCGTTTAAGAATCACAGACGACAGCGAGGTGCCAACAAAACTGGCGATGCCAAAGCTCAGCAGCACCAGCGTCAGGCCATCGACATCAAAGCCCGCCAGATTCATATACACCGGGCGGATATAAGTGAAGAACGCAAACTGGCCGGCAAAGGACATAAAGATGGCGATCATCCCTGCCGCAACACCGGGACGATTCAACAAGCTGAACATGTTTTGCTTCTGATGAGAAGGCTCACCGGGCAGCGACGGCAGTGATTTCACCACCCAGACCATACACAGCACGCCCATCACCGCTGCGGCGTTAAAGACGTGGCGCCAGCCAATAATGCCGCCTAAAAAACTGCCCAACGGCGCAGCAATCACCAGCGCGATAGAAACCGCGCCGAAAATCACTGACAGCGCTTTTGGCACTGTACGCGGCGGAACCAGGCGCATGGTCAGCGACGCCGACATCGCCCAGAATCCACCCAGCGCCAGTCCCAGACAGGCTCGTCCCACCAGCAACAACGCAAAGGAGTTGGCAAAAGAGACCAGCAGGCAGGAGAGGGTCAGTAACACGGAGAACAGAATCACCACATAACGACGATCCGTTGCCTGAATGATCTGCGTGATAAACAGGCTGGCAAACATGGCGACAAACGCGGTGACAGTCACCGACTGTCCGGCAACGCCTTCAGAAATCCCCAGGTCCTTCGCCATTGGCGTCAACAGACTAACAGGTAAAAACTCGACGGTAATCAGGCAAGCGACACAGAACGCCACGGCAAATACCGCCGACCAGTTCGGGCGGGCGACAACGTCAGCGCGGGTTTTCTCTTCGATACATTCACTCATTTATGCGACCTGCGTGGTGTTCTGGTGGAAAAGTCACGCAGTGTAACATTTTAATTGTGACGCATTTAACGTTTTGGCAACTATTTGTCCGATGGCTACACCTGCCTTACGCTTCACTTGCGTAACAACATTCGTATCCATATTGCTCTTAATGCAGCCAGTGCACGCCGTCTTCAGGCTGAAAAAAGGCGTTGTAGCGCATCTGGAAGGCGTTGATGTCCTGCATATCCGGATCAACCTCGCGTAAGAAACCGAGCGCCAGACGTACCTGCGCATCGGTGACTGGCGCAGCCAGCCTGGCCTTTTGCAGCAGGCGATGCCACTGCAACAGGTTCTGCTCGCTGCCGTCCACAATGACGCTCTGCCAGATCAACAAAACCTGAGCGGCATTTTGCAGATGTGACTCGTCGGGGCGATGGAGATACTGCATAAATGCCTCACCCTGCACTTTTCCCATCTGATCGATCATCGATTCTACCGCCACCACATCAATATTCAGGCGCTCGCTCAAGCGGCGAATCGCCCGCCGGGATCCGGAAGTGAGTATCCGAAACCCGATAACAAACACCACCGCCAGTGTGGCCAGCATTATCCAGATCATGCGTTCTCCTGCTTTATCAGCGCTCATGATATCTGGAAACGGCCCGTGAATACTAATCCACCAGAATGATTTTCAGCGCAAAAAGCACCGCGACCACAACGACGCACAGGTTCAGTTCCCGCCAGCGTCCGGTAAATACTTTCATGATGCAGTACGACATAAAGCCAAGCGCGATCCCCTCAGTAATGGAAAAACTAAAAGGCATCATCACCGTGGTGATAAACGCAGGAACCGATTCGGTTAAATCATCCCAGTTAACGCGGGAAAGGCTGGAGGTCATCAGCACACCGACAAAGATCAGCGCGCCTGCCGTTGCATACGCGGGAACCATACTCACCAGCGGAGAAAAGAACATCACCAGCAGGAAGAGCACACCAACCACCACCGCCGTCAGGCCGGTACGCCCGCCAACCGCCACGCCCGAGGTGCTCTCAATATAGGCTGTCACAGACGAGGTGCCGATAAACGCCCCGGCAACCGAGCTCACACTGTCGACATACAGTGCCCGCCTCATACCAGGAAACTTACCGTCGCTACCGATTAACCCGGCTTTATCCGTCACACCAATTAATGTTCCTGATGAATCAAACAAATTGATGAGCATGAACGAAAAGATAATCCCGGCCAGATTAAGCGATAAAGAACCACTTAAATCGACCTCACCCATCACTCCGCTAATACTGGGAGGCACAGAATAAATGCCGCTAAAATGGACATCACCGAAAAATAACCCACAGCAGGAGGTGACGACAATAGAGATCAACACCGCAGCATGAAAATGACGTGATGACAGCACGGTAATAATAAAGAAACCTAAAATCCCCAGTAATACGCTGTGAGAGCTTAAGTTACCAATGGTCACCAGGGTGTCTTTATTTGCAATAATGACGCCCGAATTTTTTAATCCCATCAACGCAATAAATAAACCAATACCACTGGTGATGCCGATACGTAAATTAATCGGGATATTGGAAATCATCCAGTAACGGATGCGAAAAAGGGTGAGTAAAAATAGTCCGACCGCCCCCCAGAAGATAGCCCCCATTCCCGTTTGCCAGCTTACCCCCATTGCTCCCACCACCACAAAGGCAAAAAACGCGTTCAATCCCATCGCCGGCGCTAATGCAACGGGAAGGTTAGCGACGAGGCCCATCGCGATGCTGCCAATACCGGCGATGAGACACGTGGTGACAAACACCACTTTGGGGTCCATCTGCGCGGCCCCAAGTATTTGCGGGTTAACAAAAACAATGTACACCATGGTTAAAAACGTCGTCATCCCGGCAATCGTTTCGGTCCGCACGTCGGTGCCATGCTGGCGGAGTTTAAATAATCGCGAAAGGTGATTTGAATCATGCTGCACGTCATCACTGATATCATTATTCATTTTTCTCATCCATTTATGAAGATATAAGCAGGCCTCATTTAAAACATCTCCTGTCTTTAATTCAGTGATTGTAATCACAATGCAAATGCCCTTTAATCGATAAACTTAAAATAATTACCGGGTATTTCTTAATGATAAATAATAATCAAATTGATAAAATCAAAATGAGAAAAATATGAATAACAGCATAAGTCATAAATTTCATTATATTAGCCGTCAGGAACAGCAAGAATTGTTAGCCGTTGCACGCGGCGAAGCGGTTGCTGATTATATTATTGATAATGTCATTCTTCTCGATATTATCAATGGCGGAGAAATGACCGGCCCTATTGTGATCAAAGGGCGGCATATCGCGGGCATCGGGGCGGAGTATCGTGACGCTCCGGCATTACGGCGCATCGACGCCCACGGCGCAACAGCGGTACCCGGCTTTATCGACGCTCACCTGCACATTGAATCCAGCATGATGACGCCAGTGACCTTTGAAACCGCGACGCTGCCGCGCGGGCTCACCACCGTCGTGTGCGATCCTCATGAAATCGTCAATGTGATGGGCGAAAAAGGATTCTCCTGGTTTATCCGCTGCGCCGAACAGGCGAAGCAGAATCAGTATCTGCAGGTGAGTTCCTGCGTTCCCGCTCTGGAGGGATGTGATGTGAATGGCGCACATTTCTCCCTCGACCAGATGCTGGCCTGGCGCGATCACCCGCTGGTCGCCGGACTGGCCGAAGTGATGGATTACCCAGGCGTCATTGCCGGACAAGATGCGCTGCTCGACAAAATGGACGCTTTTCGCCATCTGACGCTGGACGGCCACTGCCCAGGACTGAGCGGTAAAGCGCTCAACGCCTATATCGCCGCCGGGATCGAGAATTGTCACGAGAGCTACACGCTGGAGGAGGGGCGTCGCAAGTTGCAACGCGGGATGACGCTGATGATCCGCGAAGGTTCCGCCGCCCGCAACCTCGACGCGCTGGCACCGCTGATCAACGCTTTTAACAGCCCACAGTGCCTGCTCTGTACCGACGATCGCAATCCCTGGGAAATTGCGCATGAAGGGCATATCGACGCCCTGATTCGCCGGCTGATTTTACAGCATAACATCCCGCTACACGTCGCTTATCGCGTCGCCAGTTGGTCTGCCGCTCATCATTTTGGCCTGCGCCATCTTGGCTTGCTGGCCCCCGGCAAACAGGCGGATATTGTCCTGCTCAGCGATGCCCGCAACGTGACGGTACAGCAGGTGTTTGTCAAAGGAGAACCCGTTGACACTGAACGTCTGAAAGCCGACGAACCGGCAAGGCTGGCGCAAACCGTTCCACCGTATGGCAATACCATTGCGCGCCACCCCGTTTGCGCCAATGACTTCCCGCTGCATTTCACCCCCGGCAAACGCTATCGGGTGATCGATGTTATCCCTAACGAACTGGTGACAGGTGCCAGTGACTGCGTGTGCACCGCGGAGGGCTTCGATCGTCATGATATTTGCTATATCGCCGTGCTTGAACGCTACGGTCGCCAGTCGCCCCCGGCCTGTAGCTTATTAGGTGGATTCGGACTGCGTGAAGGCGCGCTGGCGGCCACGGTCAGCCATGACAGTCATAATATTGTGGTGATCGGTCGCAGCGCTGAAGAGATGGCTCTGGCGGTTAATCAGGTGATTGACGATGGCGGCGGGCTTTGCGTCGTTCGTAACGGCCAGGTGCAATGCCACTTGCCGCTGCCGATTGCCGGGTTAATGAGCACCGACACCGCCGATTCGCTGGCGGAGCAGATCGATGCGCTAAAAGCAGCAGGGCGCGAATGTGGCTCTCTGCCCGACGAGCCGTTTATCCAGATGGCGTTTCTCTCCCTGCCGGTGATCCCCGCGCTAAAACTCACCAGCCAGGGGCTGTTTGACGGTGAAACGTTTACCTTCACTTCCCATGAGATCGCTGACTGATTAAGGGTCGCCTAACCAGAGAATATAAAAGGGGAACTAAATACTGAATCTCAAGTGCTTATACGTGCCTGCTGTGGTTCATGATACTCGTGTCGGGTGTCGTACATCCTGTCTCGTTACCCCACTGCTGCCCCGGTAGACGGATAAGCTGTTCCTGTTTTGCGGGTTATTCTCCCGCAGTCAGATTCTACGCACCACGCAACCCGTCTTTTAACGTCAGCCAGCGGCAGCGGCAGTCCCCGTGGGTCGCAGTGGTACAGGTAAATTTTGCGTTCCGGCGTGTATTCCGGCTCCAGCTGATTTTTCATCTGTTCCGGCGTCAGGCCGCACTGTGCCAGCCACGTCCGGCTGGCTTCGCTGAGTTCCCCGCGCCGTAGTTCCGCTTCCAGATTATCCACCATCGCCACCAGTTCCGGCGGGAAGGTCACGTTTGCTTCCTGACTCGACGTTGCATTTGATAACCCGCTGGTTTTTCTATACTTAATTGATTGTTACCATTATCTTTTTGTGATTTTTCTATGAAAAAATGGTGTCACGAAAAACCATTGAATGTAACCAATAAAAAAGAAAATAAACCACTCTATAATTAAATAAAAACGATTAACCTCAAATCCTTCGAACCTACTATCAAACATTAGCGCTATTAAGTAAATAATGCCAGATAAAAAAGACAATATTATAAGCCCTGATGGGAACGTTAAAAGAAACATAGATAAGAAAGAAAAATCTCTATATCACTATTCTTCGTCCCATCATAGAAATAGAGAGTAAAAATCAAAATAATAAAGGAGATGCTTACCCAAAAAAATTTCAAAATAAACATATCATTAAGTCACCCAAGTTTATTAAACCACCCCATAGACAAATTATACGGACGACTACAAGACTCTTTACAACTATTAAGTACATCATCTGACCAATCTTGGCAATCGATACCAAAAGGTATCTGATACCAAGGTCTCTTTTTATTTTCCACTCGATTTTTAACACACTCATTGACACAATCTCGATCATCTACTTTTTTGCAAGCACCATTGCCATCAGTTGGCCATGTGTCATTAGTTGCTTTACCTTTACTACCAGGAAAGACTGCAGCCCCCGTTCTATCCTGCCCACCGCAGGTATACCCTCCCTTACCATTATCAACACACAGATATTGATGGTAGAATGGATTCCCCCAAATATCAGGGCCACTACGAGTCCCAGTCCCACCAAGAGTATGTAGTGGTATGGTGCACATATATGTATCTAATCCTAATGGATCTATATATTCAATAGGATTCAATGGATAAAGATATAAACTCCATCCCCCCATCAACCCAATCGGATCCTGTGTGATATACCTTCCCTGTGCAGGGTCGTAATACCGGTGCCGGTTATAGTACAGTCCTGTCTCCTCGTCATACTGCTGCCCCGGCAGACGAATAAGCTGCTCCAGGTTATGCGGATTATCTTCCCGCAGCATATTCCCCCATTCATCAATTTCTGCGCGCCACGCAATGGCCCCGTTAATGTCAATCAGCGCCAGCGGCAGGCCCCGGTGGTCGCAGTGATACAGGTGGATTTTGCGTTCCGGCGTGTATTCCGGCTCTATCTGGTTTTGTATCTGCTCCGGCGTCAGGCCGCACTGTGCCAGCCACGTCCGGCTGGCTTCGCTGAGTTCCCCGCGCCGTAGTTCCGCTTCCAGATTATCCACCATCGCCACCAGTTCCGGCGGGAAGGTCACGTTTGCTTCCTGCTGAAATTTCTCGGCCAGCGTGCGGCGGATGGCTTTGGTCAGTTCTCCGGTAGCCGTTTCA
>NZ_JBFWLF010000009.1:0-33579 GCF_050252275.1 Citrobacter sp.
ACTCGAGAAAAAACTGGCCGAAGTTAACACGGCTGACAATACGACGTTTCCGGAGAGTTAATCATGGATCTGTTGATTATATTAACCTACGTCGCGCTGGCGTGGGCAGTCTTCAAAATATTCCGCATACCGGTGAATCAATGGACGCTGGCGACGGCGGCATTAGGCGGTGTATTTCTGGTCAGCGGCCTGATCCTGTTAATGAACTATAACCATCCGTATACCTTTACTGCGCAAAAAGCCGTTATTTCCATTCCTGTTACGCCGCAGGTTACCGGAATTGTCAGCGAGGTGACGGATAAAAATAACCAACTGATTAAAAAGGGTGAAGTGCTATTTAAACTCGACCCGGTTCGCTATCAGGCGCGCGTGGACAGGTTACAGGCCGATCTGGTCACCGCCACGCATAATATCCAGACGCTGAAAGCCCAGCTCTCAGAAGCGCAGGCTAATACGACGCGGGTCTCTGCGGAGCGCGATCGGCTGTATAAAGATTATCAGCGTTACCTGAAGGGCAGCCAGGCGCGGGTGAACCCCTTCTCAGAAAGCGATATTGATAACGCCCGGCAAAATTATCTGGCGCAGGATGCGCTGGTGAAGGGTTCAGTGGCTGAGCAGGTGCAAATTCAAAGCCAGTTAGACAGCATGGTTAACGGCGAACAGTCGCAGATTGCCAGCCTGAGGGCGCAATTGGCAGAGGCGAAATACAACCTCGAACAGACCATTATTCGCGCGCCCAGCAACGGCTACGTCACCCAGGTGCTGATACGACCCGGTACCTACGCTGCCGCGCTACCGCTGCGTCCGGTGATGGTCTTTATCCCCGAACAAAAGCGGCAGATTGTCGCTCAGTTCCGGCAGAACTCGCTGCTTCGTCTTGAACCCGGCGACGACGCGGAGGTGGTATTTAACGCGCTTCCTGGGCAAGTTTTTCACGGTAAGTTGACCAGCATATTGCCTGTGGTGCCGGGCGGCTCGTATCAGGCTCAGGGAGCATTACAGTCCCTGACGGTGGTGCCCGGGACCGATGGCGTCCTGGCGACGATTGAACTGGACCCGAATGCCGATGTGGATGCGTTACCCGACGGCATCTACGCGCAAGTGGCAGTCTATTCCGACCATTTCGCCCATGTTTCGGTCATGCGTAAGGTGTTACTACGCATGACCAGTTGGATGCACTACCTTTATTTGGATCATTGAGAACGCCGTCACCTGCCTTTTCCCGCTGCGTGAGCCATACTCATTGTTTTGTGTTGGCGAAAAGGACTGATCATGAAACTCATTGGTAGCTACACCAGCCCGTTTGTACGAAAAATTTCGATCCTGCTGTTGGAAAAAGGCATCACATTCGAATTTGTTAATGAACTGCCCTACAACGCGGAAAATGGCGTCGCGCAGTACAATCCGTTAGGAAAAGTACCGGCGCTGGTGACTGACGATGGGGAGTACTGGTTCGATTCGCCAATTATCGCCGAATACATTGAACTGCTGGATATTGCGCCAGCGATGCTGCCGCGTGAACCGCTGGCCTCGCTGAAAGTCCGTCAACTTGAGGCACTGGCCGATGGGATTATGGACGCCGGTCTGGTGTCGGTGCGCGAGCAGGCACGTCCCGCCGCGCAGCAATCGGAAACCGAACTGTTGCGCCAGCGCGAGAAAATCAACCGCAGTCTGGATGCGCTGGAAGCGTACCTGGTCGACGGGACGATTAAACCTGACACGGTTGATCTGGCGACCATCGCCATTGCCTGCGCGGTGGGCTATCTCAACTTCCGCCGCGTCTCACCGGGCTGGTGCGTGAGCCGACCTCACCTGGTCAAGCTGGTGGAGACGCTGTTTCAGCGCGAGAGTTTTGCCCGCACTGAACCCCCAAAGGCTTGATTCATATTCTGTCCGTCCAGGCAATCTCACGTTACAATCTCCTCTATGTCGATATCCCTCCCCGTTGTGGGGAGGGTCACCCACAGCCAGGCCTTTTCATGACGACCGAAACCCGTTCGCTCTACAGTCAGCTTCCCGCCATTGATCGCTTATTGCGTGAAAGTGAATTTCTTACCCTGCGTGAGACCCACGGGCATACCCGTATCGTTGATCTGCTCCGTCAACTGCTTGATGAAGCAAGAGAGATGATTCGCGATACGCAGACGTTGCCTGCGTGGTGTGAAAACTGGGCGCAGGAAGTGAGTCTTCGGCTGGAAAAGGAGGCCCGGAGTGCGCTGCGCCCGGTAATTAACCTGACGGGCACGGTGTTGCATACCAATCTGGGTCGCGCTTTACAGGCTGAAGAGGCCGTCGCGGCTGTCGCGCAGGCCATGCGCTCGCCGGTGACGCTGGAGTATGATCTGGACGGCGCGGGACGCGGGCATCGTGACCGCGCGCTGGCGGAATTGCTGCGCCGTATCACCGGCGCGGAAGATGCCTGCATTGTGAATAACAACGCGGCGGCGGTACTGCTGATGCTGGCCGCCACCGCCACCGGTAAAGAGGTGGTGGTATCACGCGGTGAGCTGGTGGAGATCGGCGGCGCGTTTCGTATCCCGGATGTGATGCGTCAGGCTGGGTGTACGCTACATGAAGTGGGAACCACTAACCGGACGCATGCCGATGACTATCGTCAGGCGGTAAATGAAAACACCGGCCTGCTGATGAAGGTACATACCAGTAATTACAGCATCGAAGGGTTTACCCACTCTGTTGATGAAACGGAGCTGGTCCAGATCGGCCAGGCGCTGGATGTTCCTGTTGTGGCCGATCTCGGTAGTGGTTCGCTGGTCGATTTGAGCCAGTACGGCCTGCCGAAAGAGCCAATGCCGCAGCAGTTGATTGCCGCGGGTGTCAGCCTGGTGAGCTTCTCGGGCGACAAGCTGTTGGGCGGTCCGCAGGCTGGGATCATCGTCGGTAAGAAAGAGATGATTGCACAATTGCAGCGTCATCCGCTTAAACGTGCGTTGCGGGCGGATAAAATGACCCTTGCTGCGCTGGAAGCAACGTTGCGTCTGTATCTCCACCCGGAAGCGCTGGCCGAGAAACTGCCGACGCTGCGCCTGTTGACCCGACGTAAAGACGCGATTCAGTCTCAGGCGGAGCGGCTTCTGGCGCTGCTGGCCGCGCACTATGGTGCGGAGTTTGTGGTGAGCGTACAGCCCTGCCTGTCGCAAATCGGCAGTGGCTCTTTGCCGGTTGATCGGCTCCCCAGCGCGGCATTAACCTTTACACCGCACGACGGCCGCGGAAGCCGTCTTGAAGCCCTGGCGACCCGCTGGCGTGAGCTACCGGTTCCGGTTATCGGCCGGATTTACGAGGGCCGACTGTGGCTGGATTTACGCTGTCTTGAAGATGAGACCCGGTTTATGGAGATGTTGTTGAAATGATTATTGCGACCGCCGGACATGTCGACCACGGGAAAACGACGCTGCTGCAGGCCATTACCGGCGTGAATGCCGATCGCCTGCCGGAAGAGAAAAAGCGTGGCATGACCATCGACCTGGGCTATGCCTACTGGCCGCAGCCAGACGGGCGCGTGCTGGGCTTTATCGATGTTCCCGGTCACGAGAAGTTTCTCTCAAACATGCTGGCGGGCGTGGGCGGAATCGATCATGCGTTGCTGGTGGTAGCCTGCGACGATGGCGTGATGGCGCAAACGCGCGAACACCTGGCGATCCTGCAATTGACCGGGAATCCGACGCTGACGGTGGCGCTGACCAAAGTCGACCGTGTGGATGATACGCGGGTGCAGGAGGTCCAACAGCAGGTGGAGGATGTCCTGCGTGAGTATGGCTTTGCGCAGGCGACGCTATTTGTGACGGCCGCGAATGAAGGTCGCGGGATTGAGGCGTTACGCGAACATTTGCAGCAACTGCCCGCCCGCGAACACGCCCGGAATCAGACGTTCAGACTGGCTATCGATCGTGCCTTTACTGTAAAAGGCGCCGGGCTGGTGGTGACCGGCACCGCGCTGAGCGGTGAAGTAAACGTTGGGGATACGCTGTGGCTGACCGGCGTGAACGCATCTGTGCGCGTGCGCGGACTTCACGCGCAAAACCAGGCGAGTGAGCATGCTCATGCCGGGCAGCGCATCGCGCTGAATATCGTCGGCGATGCTGAAAAGGAGCAGCTTAACCGGGGTGACTGGCTGCTTTCAGACGCCCCGCCTGAGCCGTTCACGCGGGTGATTGTCGCGCTGGAAAGCCACGTCCCGCTTACGCAGTGGCAGCCGCTACATATTCACCATGCGGCGAGTCATGTGACCGGGCGGGTATCGCTGCTGGAAGCTAACCTGGCGGAACTGGTGTTTGATACGCCTCTGCTGCTGGCCGATAACGACCGGCTGGTGCTGCGCGATATCTCCGCGCGCGCGACGCTTGCCGGGGCGCGGGTGGTTGCACTTAATCCGCCACGTCGCGGCAAACGTAAACCCGAGTATCTGCAATGGCTGGCGTCACTGGCGGCGGCGAAAGATGACGGTGCCGCGCTGGTGGTCCACCTGCAACGCGGGGCGGTCAATCTGCCCGATTTTGCGTGGGCGCGCCAGCTAAATGGCGACGGTATGCGTTCGCTCATTCATCAGCATGGATTTATTCAGGCAGGTTACAGCCTGCTGAATGCGGAAGTTGCCGCACGCTGGCAGCGCAAAATCCTCGACACGCTGGCGACTTACCATGAACAACATCGTGATGAGCCTGGTCCGGGGCGCGAACGCCTGCGCCGTATGGCGCTGCCGATGGAAGATGAAGCGCTGGTACTGTTGTTGATTGAACAAATGCGCGACAGCGGCGATATTCACAGCCACCATGGCTGGTTGCATCTGCCGGATCACAAGACAGGGTTTACTGACGAACAGCAGGCTATCTGGCTTAAAGCCGCGCCGTTATTTGGTGACGAACCCTGGTGGGTCCGCGATCTCGCGCGTGAAACCGCGACCGAGGAGCAGACCATGCGTCTGGTACTGCGGCAGGCGGCGCAGCAGGGGATGATTACGGCGATCGTAAAAGATCGTTACTACCGTAACGATCGCATTGTGGCTTTCGCCAGCATGATCCGCGAACTGGATCAGGAGAGAGGATCAACCTGCGCTGCGGATTTTCGCGATCGGTTGGGCGTAGGCCGAAAGCTGGCGATTCAGATTCTGGAATATTTCGACCGGATTGGCTTTACGCGTCGCCGTGGAAACGATCACCTGTTACGCGATGCATTATTATTTCCGGCAAAGGAATAATACAATTTATTAAAAATAAGAATGAATTGACATAATAAATAGGTTGAGACGAAAAGAGCCCATTAATTTGTAGCCTAATGTGCTCTTTTATTTTTTCATTAAATAAACACCGCTGTGATCATATTATCTCCTGAGATTCGTTCGTATGCTGCAATCCCTTCAAAAACGATTAAGGATTGAGCATATGGCTGCTTCTACATTTTATATTCCTTCTGTGAATATAATTGGGGCTGATTCATTAAAAGATGCAATGAATGCTATGGCGGAATATGGCTTTCGTCGGACGTTAATTGTCACCGACAGTGTGCTGACGAAATTAGGCATGGCGGGTGATATTCAAAAAGCATTGCAGGAACATAATATTTTCAGCGTTATTTATGATGGTACACACCCTAATCCGACGACAATTAATGTCGCCGACGGCCTGAAGATCCTGAAAGAAAATGATTGCGATAGCGTTATTTCGCTGGGCGGCGGTTCCCCACATGATTGTGCCAAAGGGATTGCGCTGGTGGCCGCCAATGGCGGCGATATTCGCGATTATGAAGGCGTTGATCGCTCGGCAAAACCACAGTTGCCGATGATTGCGATTAACACCACGGCAGGAACCGCCTCTGAAATGACGCGTTTCTGCATCATCACTGACGTTGATCGCCACATCAAAATGGCGATTGTGGATAAACACGTCACGCCACTGCTCTCGGTAAATGACTCTTCGCTGATGATCGGCATGCCAAAATCGCTGACGGCGGCGACCGGCATGGACGCGCTGACCCATGCGATTGAAGCCTATGTTTCTGTAGCCGCCACGCCGATCACGGATGCCTGCGCCCTGAAAGCAATGACCATGATTTCTGATAATCTGGCCGTTGCCGTGGAATCGGGCGGCAATGTGCATGCGCGTGAAGCGATGGCCTATGCGCAGTTCCTGGCGGGGATGGCCTTCAATAACGCGTCATTAGGTTACGTCCACGCGATGGCGCACCAGTTAGGCGGTTTCTATGACCTGCCGCACGGTGTGTGTAATGCCGTCCTGCTGCCGCACGTTCAGGTATTCAACAGCCAGGTGGCCGCAGCGCGTCTGCGTGATTGTGCGGCAGCAATGGGGGTTCATGTTGCAGGGATGACCGACGCCGAAGGCGCAGAAGCCTGCATCGAGGCGATCCGCGCACTGGCGCAGCAGGTGAATATCCCGGCGGGTCTGCGAGCCCTGGGCGTGAAAGAAGAAGATATTCCGGTGCTGGCGGCCAATGCGTTGAAAGATGCCTGCGGTCTGACTAACCCAATTCAGGCCACGCACGACGAGATTATGGCGATCTATCGCGCGGCGATGTAATTCGTGACCGCTATCGTAAACCTATAAGCGGCTGGCGAGAAAATCGCCAGCCCCGTCTACCCTTGTTATACACCTGGAGCAAGGAGACGATCATGACCAATAACCCTCCCCGTATTCAGCCCGGCGAGTACGGTTTTCCCCTGAAGTTAAAGGCCCGTTACGACAACTTTATCGGTGGTGACTGGGTTGCCCCGAGTGACGGCGAGTATTACCAGAACCTGACGCCCGTCACCGGGCAACTGTTATGCGAAGTGGCTTCTTCCGGTAAAAGGGACATTGACCTGGCGCTCGACGCGGCCCACAAGGTGAAAGACCAGTGGGCGCATACTTCTGTTCAGGATCGGGCGGCGATTCTGTTCAAGATTGCCGACCGTATGGAGCAGAACCTCGAACTGCTGGCGACGGCGGAAACCTGGGATAACGGTAAGCCGATCCGTGAAACCAGCGCGGCGGATGTCCCGCTGGCAATCGACCATTTCCGCTATTTCGCCTCCTGTATTCGCGCCCAGGAGGGCGGGATCAGTGAAGTGGATAGCGACACCGTGGCTTATCACTTCCACGAACCGCTCGGCGTGGTCGGACAAATTATCCCGTGGAACTTCCCCTTATTGATGGCGAGCTGGAAAATGGCGCCCGCGCTGGCGGCAGGAAACTGCGTAGTGCTTAAACCTGCCCGCCTGACGCCGCTGTCCGTTTTACTGCTGATGGAAGTGATTGGCGATCTCCTCCCGCCTGGCGTAGTGAACGTAGTGAACGGCGCGGGTGGAGAGATTGGCGAGTATCTGGCAACTTCGAAGCGTATTGCTAAAGTGGCATTCACCGGCTCGACGGAAGTCGGGCAGCAGATCATGCAATATGCCACGCAGAATATCATCCCGGTCACTCTGGAGCTGGGCGGGAAATCACCGAACATTTTCTTCGCCGACGTGATGGACGAAGAGGATGCATTTTTCGATAAGGCGCTGGAAGGTTTTGCGCTTTTTGCCTTTAACCAGGGTGAAGTGTGCACTTGTCCGAGTCGTGCGCTGGTGCAGGAATCCATCTACGAACGCTTTATGGAGCGCGCCATTCGCCGCGTAGAAAGCATCCGCAGCGGTAACCCATTGGACAGCGTGACGCAAATGGGGGCACAGGTCTCTCATGGGCAGATGGAAACCATCCTGAATTACATTGATATCGGTAAGAAAGAAGGGGCGGATGTCCTGACCGGTGGGCGGCGTAAGCAGCTTGAAGGTGAACTGAAAGACGGCTATTACCTCGAGCCGACCATCCTGTCTGGTAAGAATAATATGCGCGTGTTCCAGGAGGAGATCTTTGGCCCGGTACTGGCGGTGACCACGTTCAAAACAATGGACGAGGCGCTGGAGCTAGCCAACGATACCCAGTACGGCCTCGGAGCGGGCGTCTGGAGCCGTAACGGTAACCTGGCGTATAAAATGGGACGCGGTATTCAGGCAGGACGCGTATGGACCAACTGCTACCATGCTTACCCGGCTCATGCGGCCTTTGGTGGCTACAAGCAGTCGGGGATTGGACGCGAAACCCACAAGATGATGCTGGAGCACTATCAGCAGACAAAATGTTTACTGGTGAGCTACTCCGATAAACCGCTGGGACTCTTTTAACTGACCGCGTTATGCCCGATAGCGCTTTGCTTATCGGGCATAATGATTAATCCAACACCTTTACCTGTAACGGACGGAAACGGCTGTAGACCCACAGTCCCAGACAGGCAATCGACCCGATGAAAACGGTGAACAGTACGGTGATAAACACACCGCTGAACAGCGCGGCAGGAATCGCCATTACACCATGCACGGGTTGCTCGTTCCATTTCACCAGTTCAAAGCCAAAGAGACTCAAAACGCCACAAATAAAACTGAAAGATATCATTGGGATACCAAGGCCAATAAGTAATAAACGGTAAATAGTGGCCGCTTTGATGCGCTTAAGGCTGACGGTGGATGAGGTTTCCGCGTTGTTCATTTTTGTTCCCTTGTATTGATGTTTAAACATAATAAACTGCGACGTGCATAAAAAACAATATACGAAAAAGTACAATATATAAAAAACCATATGTCGATATATAAATATGACAATTGCACAACATCTGGTCATTCCACTATCATTCTCAAACTCTTTTTCTTTTTGATTCTATTCTCTGGGAGGAATATGTTTCTCGATTATTTTGCGCTTGGGGTGTTGATTTTTGTATTCCTCGTCATTTTCTACGGAATTATTATTTTACATGATATTCCCTATTTAATTGCGAAAAAACGCAATCATCCTCATGCCGATGCTATTCATGTTGCGGGGTGGGTGAGTTTGTTTACATTACATGTTATCTGGCCTTTCTTGTGGATTTGGGCCACGCTCTATCGTCCGGAACGCGGGTGGGGAATGCAAAATCCTGAACCTGGTGTTGTGCAACTCCAGGAGCGTATTGCCGGGCTGGAAAAACAACTGGCTGACCTGAAATCCTCTTCTGGCGAGTATTAATTATGGATTTACTGATTATCCTGACCTATGTGGCTTTCGCATGGGCGATTTTTAAGATCTTCAACATTCCCGTTAATAAATGGACCATACCGACGGCGGCGCTGGGGGGCATATTTATTATCAGCGGTTTAATCTTATTAATGAATTACAACCACCCCTATACATTTAAAGCGCAAAAAGCGGTGGTGTCTATTCCCGTTGTTCCGCAAGTCACAGGCGTAGTGATTGAAGTGACGGATAAGAAAAATACGCTGATTAAAAAAGGTGAAGTGCTGTTCAGGCTTGATCCCACGCGCTATCAGGCCAGGGTGGATCGTCTGCTGGCGGATATTGTGACGGCGCAACATAAGCAGCATGCGCTGGATGCCGAACTGGATGAAATGACCGCCAATACCCAGCAGGCAAAAGCTACGCGAGACAAGTTTTCGAGGGAGTATCAGCGTTATGCGCAGGGGAGTCAGGCGGAGGTGAATCCATTCTCTGAGCGCGACATTGACGTCGCGCGGCAGAACTACCTGGCGCAGGAGGCTTCGGTTAAATCGTCAGCGGCGGAACAACAGCAGATTCAAAGCCAGTTAGACAGCCTGGTAATGGGTGAGCACTCGCAGATAGCCAGTCTGAAAGCGCAGTTGGCCGAGGCGGAATATAACCTGGAACAAACCATCGTTCGCGCGCCGAGTGACGGTTATGTAACCCAGGTGCTGATTCGCCCGGGAACCTATGCCGCCTCGCTGCCTTTGCGCCCGGTGATGGTATTTATTCCTGCTCAGAAGCGACAAATTGTCGCGCAATTCCGCCAGAACTCGTTGCTGCGACTGGAACCCGGCGATGACGCGGAAGTGGTATTCAATGCCTTACCGGGCAAGGTATTCAGCGGTAAGCTGGCTGCCATCAGTCCGGCGGTACCTGGTGGAACATACCAGTCGACCGGGACGTTACAGTCGTTGAATACGGTGCCGGGGTCAGAAGGTGTCATTGCCACGATCGAGTTGAACGATCATGCTGATTTACGTGCATTACCGGATGGAATTTATGCACAGGTCGCGGTCTACTCCGACCATTTCAGCCATGTCTCGGTCATGCGTAAGGTATTGTTGCGCATGACCAGTTGGGTACATTACCTTTATCTCGATCATTAATTGTCGATGATTGAATCTTGCTCGGGACGCAACAGTTGCGTCTGAGCAAGCTGGTTGCGGATTTCCCGTAACATCTCATCCAGTACATACTGAACTCGCCAGGGCTGATACTCCCGCTTGCGGAAGATCGCGACCAGGTCCAGCCACCACTCATGCTGTTCTGAAAAGCAAGGGACGAGCGTCCCGGCCTTCAGATCGTTTTTCACGCTTTCATTGGGTGCAAACACAATACCCAGATGGTTGCGCGCCAGTTCCAGCGCCGACAGGGTATTGTCACAAACGTAGTTCCCCGTCACGCGATAGTCGCGCATCTCTTTACTGCCGGCACTGTTGAAGCGCCAGATGTTGGCATCATCAATCATCATAGAATCGATCAGGATGCAGGAGTGATGCTCAAGGTCTTCAGGTCGGCTTAGCGGGTGCTTTTCAAGGTAAGTCTGGCTGGCAAAGGCCGTCACTGCATATTTGGTAATAAAACTGGCAACCAGTGATTCATCTTTCGGGTGGGCATAGGTAATTAACACGTCACAGTCGTCAGGAAACTCGACGCCTTCATAAAAGGCTTTTGGCTCAAGGTTGCTGGTTTTCAGCGACAAAGAGATGTCGCCAATGTCTTTAATTCTGGCGATAACCTGTTTCGATAAGTAAGCGATGATGCCTGTCGGCGCGTACACCGTTACTCGCCCTCGCTTTTCGTGTTTATAATCAGCAATGAAATGATTTAGCTGCGCGTTTCTGTCGAGCATATCATTAATGTAGGGCAGAAGCGCCGCGCCAAAAGGGGTCAGCGTCAGTTGCCGGGTCGTCCGGTCAAAAACCTTGAGGCCGACTTTTGATTCAAAATCAGCAAGATATTTGCTGACGTTGGCCTGGGCGATGCCGAGAACAGTTGCGGCATGACTGATGTTTTCACTGGCGGCAATGACCGAGATGATCTTTAATTCTCGATGCTTGAGTTGTAATTTATTCATCGCAGCAGCCCAATATATATAAGTTTTTATATATTACTATATAAATATGTGCCTTGCACCGACGAATTTGTAAGCATTATTATTTCGACGCTTTGTGGCTTATTTTAAATGGAACGTCGGGCATGTTAATTAAACGCAATATAGTAGCACTATTTGCTTTCTCCTTTATCGCCAGTGCATCTGCTTCGGAATTATCAATTGGTGCGGGTGCGATATATAATGAATCTCCTTATCGCGGGTATAATGAAAATACCCATGCTATTCCCCTCATTAGTTATGAAGGCGAATCATTCTATGTTCGGCAAACCACGTTGGGCTACATTTTGTCTAAAAGTGAACAAAATGAATTTAGTCTGACCGCTTCCTGGATGCCGTTGGAATTTGATCCTGGCGATAACGACGACCACGCCATGAAAAAGCTCGACAAGCGTGACAGTACGATAATGGCGGGCGCGGCCTGGTATCATCATGAAAATTGGGGCAGCGTGAAAGTTTCTGCGACCGCAGATGTTCTGGATAACAGCAATGGCTGGATGGGGGAATTATCACTGTTCCGTAAAATTCCTGTCGGACAGCTTGCTCTGATCCCGTCTGCTGGCGTGCTTTACTACGATGAAAATTTCAACGACTACTATTACGGTGTGTCAGGCAGTGAATCCCGTCGCAGCGGTCTGGATCGCTATTCCGCACAGGACAGTTGGGTTCCTTACGTCAGCCTGACCGCAAAATACTCCGTCACTGACAACATTATTCTGATGGCGAGCGCGGCTTACAGCGTGCTGCCAGATGAAATCAAAGACAGCCCGATGATCGACCGTGATGACAGCTTTACTTTCATGTCAGGCGTGAGCTGGCGCTTCTAAAAGTATGAGAAGAATTGCCGGACAGCGGCTATTGTCCCGGCCTGGGATTGGGTCAATTCACAGGTCTGCCGCTGTCCGGCATATTTCTACCGCTCTTCTGTTAAGAGAACTACACTGTAATAATAATTGTCCCGGAACGCTCTGTTGCCGGGAGTCACTTTCCCTCTCCATGACGCATTATTGATCCATGCAGCATATTAAGCTGTAATTTGTGATAAATATGCCCGTTTAACTTGTATTGTCGAATATTCACACTGAAAGAGAATAACGCTCTAATAATTTGTTTTTAGAGATTATTTAACAGCGCCTGGATTGATCTTTTAGGTATTCAGTCTGCACTTTGCTTGCGGCGCGATTAAAATGAACGCTTCAGGTATCTATTGAAATTAACTCTATTTTTTTTAAACTTGCGTAAGACAATATCTACAAGGACTTACACATGTTTAGCTATCGATAGTTCAGTAAAACGTGAGTATGTAATGATGGAATACCAGTTACATGGATTTATGATAGGTCGGGAAATATTTTTTGATATCAGTGAGTCGAGAATTTTCAGGCTGCCGGTAAATAAAATGGACAGTGTCATTGCATTTGGTGGCGTATTTTTTAACCGCACAATGCTACGCTTGTTTGTTTATCTTTTACTGAACGCCAGGACCCATTATGTTTCAAAAGATGAGTTACTCGTCAACGTCTGGGAAAAAAATGAATTAAGTGCTTCCACACAGCGTTTGTCTACGATGGTTAAAAATCTCAACAACAAATTATATTTGCTGGGATTACCTCAGCATTCCATCGTTAGCGTAAAAGGAAGCGGATACATACTGGCACTGGATAATATTCAACCGCTCTACAGTGCGGTTGATGAGGCAGATTATCAAATATAGGTAACACTCTATCGGGTGCCAGCTTATTCCGCAGCGTGATGTCGCCTGCGGATTATTCCCCTGGACGTCAACGCCCAGGGTTTTTTTTATGCGTCAGGAAGAAATCCAGTCGTAAGTATAAGGCGAATCCCCTGAACGTTTCTGGCATCTGACAAAATTCGACCATTTCCCCTGTTTGATCAAGGCAGCCGCGCTATTCTCTCTGGCACTCTGTGGTTTTATGGCGGGGGGAGGGTGCAATGAACCGGTTTATCATGGCGGATGCGACTAAGTGTATTGGTTGTCGTACCTGTGAAGTCGCTTGCGTGGTCTCGCATCAGGAGAATCAGGACTGTGCCGCGGTGTCAGCAGAACACTTCGTCTCGCGCATCCGGGTTATTAAGGAAAATACCTTTACCACCGCCGTTGCCTGTCATCAGTGTGAAGATGCGCCGTGCGCCAATGTTTGCCCGACACAGGCCATTCGTCGCGATCGTGGACACATTTTTGTTGAGCAGGCACGCTGTATTGGTTGTAAAAGTTGCATGCTGGCGTGCCCGTTCGGCGCAATGAACGTTGTTGCACAAACCTCGCGCGTACAGGCGGTGAAATGCGATCTCTGTTGGCATCGTGATACGGGCCCAGCCTGCGTGGAGGCTTGCCCGACAGGGGCATTGAAGTGTCTGGATGCGGCGAGCGTGCAGCGCCAGCGTCTGCACGCTCGGCCTTTATAAGCGCATTACCCGGCCCGATCAGGCCGGGATGGCGTTACTGATTTTCCGTCCAGGCGCGCTCCACCTCTTCAGCCAGAATTTTCACCCCAGCTTCAATTTTCTCCGGATCGGGAACATAGTTCATGCGCATACACTGGTGCGTGTGCGGCCAGGGTTTATCGAGGCCCGGGAAGAAGTAATGTCCTGGCACCATCAGTACGCCGCGAGCTTTCAGACGCTGGTAGAGTAACTCGGTGGTGATCGGCAAATCCTGGAACCACAGCCAGAGGAAAATTGCCCCTTCTGGTTTGTGAATTAAGCAGCGATTTTCAGGTAAATAGCGGCGAATAATCGCAATGGTTTGCTGAACACGCTGAAAATAGAACGGTTTGATGACCGTTTCTGACAGTCGCATCAGGTCGTTACGCTTAATCATTTCGCACATCATGGCCGGCCCAATCCCGCCTGGCGCAAGGCTAATGATGCCGTTCATATTGGCGATGGCCGTGATGATTTTTTCATTGGCGATGATGATACCGCAGCGTGAGCCGGGCAGCCCCAGTTTGGAGAGACTCATGCACAGCACAATGTTGGGATTCCACAGCGGACGCGCTTCGCTGAAAATAATGCTCGGGAACGGCACGCCATAGGCATTATCAATGACCAGTGGAATGTCGTGCTGGTTGGCAAGCGTATCGAGTTTGATCAGTTCTTCATCTGTGATGACGTTACCCGTCGGGTTAGTTGGCCGGGAGACGCAGATCATCCCGGTCTCTTCACCAATATGCAGATGTTCGAAATCTACGTGATACTTGAACTGACCCTCTGGCAACAGCTCAATATTGGGACGCGCCGAGACGAACAGATCCTCTTCCAGCCCGGAATCCGCATAGCCGATATATTCCGGTGCGAGGGGGAACAATACCTTTTTGGTAGTCCCATCAGCGCGGCGGCCAGCAAAGAGGTTAAACAAGTAGAAAAACGCACTCTGACTGCCATTTGTTAGCGCAATATTCTGCGGTTCGATATCCCAACCCAGATTTTCACGGAGCAGCGAAGCAAGCGTGGTCAGCAGCTCGGTTTTCCCCTGCGGGCCGTCATAATTGCAAAGCGCATCAGTGAGTTTGCCGTTTTCCAGCATCTCAGTCAGGAGCGTCTGGAAGTAATCCTGCATCGCCGGGATTTGTGCCGGATTACCGCCGCCCAGCATGATTGCGCCTGGGGTGCGTAAACCGTCGTTGAGGTCCTCCATCAGGCGGGTAATGCCTGAATGGCGGGTGAATTTGTCGCCGAAAAGTGAAAATGTCATAACGGATGGTCTGTCAAACGCTGAGTCGAAGTGAGTTACCTTAACGCTAGCACTGGCAGGGTGCAAATCGAGCTGAAACGGGTGCTTTGACGTTTTATGCTTATAATTTTCTTCAGTGTAGTGTTTTGTTTTGCTGCGTCTGAGGGGGTTCTGGCCTCAGACGCCGGTTTACGTTAACGCTGGCCTGCCCAGATGACCATCACCGAGTCGTCGCCGTGCTGGCGAACGAAGCCGTATCCCTGTTTGAGCGAAAGCGTGGTTTGCTTGCCTGCGCCGATGGCCGGATGCCGGGCTCTGAACTGACCGAGGCGCTGCCAGTGGGTAACGTTGTTGGCCAATTTTCCGCTGACATCCTGCCAGTTCATCTCAGAGCGTGTGCCCTGTAACGGATCAGAGCCTGTGGGGCCGAAAGGTCGCGCGGACTCATCGCCATAGAATATTTGTACGGCACCGGGCGCTAACAGCAGCAACTCAGCGGCTTTATCTCCGCCTTCACGAAACAGACGAGTATCATGCGAGGATAGATAACTCAATACATTGAAACTCTGTAACTTTTCCGCCATCTGCTGCCAGACGAGATCCATACCTGACAGGCAATCGACGGCTGTTGCGGCCTGCTCCTGATAGTCAAAGTTGATCATCGCGTCAAAACCGTGACGATAGTAGTCGCTCTGCATTACGCCGTGACCCCAGGCTTCACCCGTCATCCAGAACGGCTTATCATCGAGCGCTTTGTCCGGATTCGCTTTTTTCCATTCAACCAGTGCCGCGCTGGCCTGCGTTTTTAACTGTTGCCAGGCCGGAAGTTCGACATGTTTTGCCGTGTCGACGCGAAATCCATCGACACCGTAATCGCGCACCCACTGACTCAGCCAGTGAGTCAGGTAATCCCGGGGCGTGTAGCCCTCAATGGCTTTCGCACGCGTATCGGCTTTATGTTGATAAAACACCGGCAGACCAGATGGGATCGTCGATTCGGTTTTCAGATCCGGCAGGAAAGCCAGCGACATCGTGAGATCGTCAAAGCCAGGATTGTCGTAATCGCCAATGTCAGTGCGGATCCACGCTTTACCCCACCATTTTTCCCAGGCGGCCTTATCGCTAAAGTTGATGTAATCATTGAAGCTATGCCAGCTCTGCCCGGCGGCAGGTTTCCAGTCTGTCCAGCGCTCACCGAGCGTTTTTTTCAGCTCATCGCCAGAAAGGTAGAGCGCGCCGAACTGATATTCCTGCATGTCTGCCAGCGTGGCGTAGCCGGTGTGGTTCATTACGACATCAAACAGAATGCGGATCCCGCGCCGGTGTGCGCCGTCAATCAGCGCACGCAGGTCGGCTTCGTTGCCCATGTTGGCATCAAGCGTAGTCCAGTCCTGCGTGTAATAACCGTGGTAGGCATAGTGCGGGAAATCGCCTTTCGTGCCGCCACCCACCCAGCCGTGGATCTGTTCGAACGGAGCGCTTATCCATAATGCATTCACGCCCAGTTGTTGCAGATAATCCAGTTTGTGAGTCAGACCGCGTAAATCGCCGCCATGAAACGTGCCGATTTCCTCCATGCCGTCCTTATGGCGACCATAACTCTGGTCATTGGACGGATCGCCGTTCTCGAAGCGGTCGGTGAGCACAAAATAGACCGTGGCGTTGTGCCAGTCGAACGGCGCTGGTGCGTCGGTCTCTGCCCGTTCCAGCAGTAACAGGCCATTGCTGGCAGGTGCGGGTTGCAGGGTTATCTGACCGTTTTTCACCGTGGCGGTCTGTCCGCTGTAAAAATCGCGTACCACGCTCCCTTCCGGGAAAGTCTGCGCGACCGCTAACGTCAGTGGCTTTCCATCCCACTTCGGACACTGGCGTGCCACATTGGCGGTAGGTTCGGCTTCGCGCGGCAGCGTAATCATTAACGTTGGCGTACCAGAACGGGTATCGATTTCCAGCGTATAACGGCCATCTTTGAACAAACGCCATTGCGGCGGGGTCCCTTCGCACGGGATCAGCGACAGCATCTGATTGAGTTTTATCGTATTAGCCGGCTGCCAGCACTGTTGGTCAAAATTGAGCGTTAAGGAACGAGTACCCTTCGTCAATTCAGCGTGACTGGCAAACTTACCGGTTCCCTCCGCGGTAAAAGAGGGGAAGCCCTGAGACGTCCATGTTGCGGCGCTCGTGATGCCTGGCAGTAGCGCGAGGGCGATGGCAGCAAGTTTCATTGTGCGGTCCTTTTTGCGGCGATTTTAACCAGTTTGCCTGAGAACCCGCTGACGAAACTCATCCTTCAACTGCATTCAACCAGGATGAGGGGCGCGGATGAGTGATTTTGGGCAAAAAATAGCCTTAATTTGCGATAACCACCACAAATCGTTCGAATTAGTTCCTTGTGGGATAGTTTATGCGTGACATGGTTTCGGAATTGGCCTATTCATTAGGGTGCTCTTGATCGCTATTTTTGATATGATTTGAGATTCAACTCTCAAAATTGTGAAAAATATAAGGTGTTGGAATGATTCAATCCGACCAGGAGACCTAATGATATTGACTCCCATACGACGATATGGGGCAATGATTCTTATGTTACTCACCATCGTATTTTCGGGTGAGGTGCTGGCAAAGACGCACACAACAACATCGAGTCAAAAGTCCCACGTAACCAAGACAAGTAATAAACAGGTAAGCAGTAAACAAGAGTATTCTCGCAATAGTGCAAAGAGCAGTTCACTTCCTGATTTGCGAAAATACCCTTCCGGAACACCAAGGAAAAAAGCGTTTCTCCGGACGGTTATGCCTTATATTACCAGTCAAAATGCGGCGATTACTGCCGATCGTAACTGGCTGATCTCAAAGCAGTATCAGAATCGCTGGTCACCGACTGAGCGTAAACGCATGAAAGATATTGCGAAGCGCTACAAGGTGAAATGGTCGGGCAACACCCGGAGTATTCCGTGGAATACGTTGCTGGAGCGCGTAGACATCATCCCGACCAGTATGGTGGCGACGATGGCTGCGGCAGAAAGCGGTTGGGGTACTTCTAAGCTTGCGCGTAGCAATAACAACCTGTTCGGCATGAAGTGTGCGAAAGGGAGTTGTAACAATGCGCCAGGTAAAGTGAAAGGTTACTCGCAGTTCGATTCCGTCAAAGAGTCGGTCAGCGCCTATGTGATTAACCTGAACACGCATCCGGCTTACGCCTCTTTCCGTAAATCACGCGCACAGTTGCGTAAAGCGGATCAGGAAGTAACGGCGACAGCGATGATTCATAAGCTGAAGGGTTATTCAACGAAGGGGCAGAGTTACAACAATTATCTGTTCGCGATGTATCAGGATAACCAGCGATTAATCGCAGCCCATATGTAATCCCCGAACGCCTTCTGCAAAGAAGGCGTTTTTGTTTCGGTCCCACCGCATCACATCAACACTTCACTGTTCAGATCGCGATACTCTTTCGGCGTCGTGTCGTACTCTTTCTTAAAGACGGAATAGAAATACTGCAGCGAAGGATAGCCGCACATCTGCGAGATTTCGTTGATCGACAGCGTCGTGGAAATCAACAGGCTACGCGCTTTCTCCAGCTTTTCAGCGTGGATCACCGCATGAATGGTCTCTCCCACTTCTTCTTTAAATCGCTTCTCCAGATTGGAACGTGAAATCCCAACTGCATCCAGTACCTGATCCACCTTGATGCCTTTGCAGGCGTGGTTACGGATATAGTGCATCGCCTGAATAACGGCGGGATCGGAGAGGGAACGGTAGTCTGTCGAACGACGTTCAACGACGCGCACCGGAGGCACCAGGATGCGCTGGAGCGGCAGTTCCTCATCGGCCAGCAGGCGATGTAGCAGCTTTGCCGCCTGATAGCCCATTTGCCTCGCGCCCTGAGCCACCGATGACAGCGCAACCCGTGACAGATAGCGGGTCAATTCCTCATTATCAATGCCAATGACGCACAGCTTTTCGGGTACCGGAATATGCAGGTGTTCGCAGACCTGAAGAACATGGCGGGCGCGGGCGTCAGTGACCGCGATAATACCCGTCTGCGGTGGTAGGGTTTGCAGCCAGTCCGCCAGTCGATTTTGCGCGTGTTGCCAGAGTTCAGGCGCGGTTTCCAGTCCCTGATACACCACCCCCCGATACTTCTCCTCCGCCACCAACTGGCGGAAGGCATGCTCGCGTTCCGCCGCCCAGCGCTTTCCACTGGAGGCAGGCAGGCCGTAGAAGGCAAAACGGTTGACGCCTTTTTCTTTCAGGTGCAGAAAGGCGCTCTCAACGAGAGCATGATTATCGGTGGCAATATAATGGACAGGAGGATAATTTTCCGCCAGATGATAGGAGCCTCCGACACCGATGATGGGCACATGGACGTCAACTAACAATCGTGCGATTTCATCGTCGTCATAGTCAGCAATCACGCCGTCACCTAACCATTCTTTGATGTTATCAATGCGGGCGCGGAAGTCCTCCTCAATGAAGATGTCCCATTCGGATTGCGAGGCTTGTAGATATTCACCGACCCCTTCCACCACCTGACGGTCGTAGGCTTTATTGGCATTAAATAACAGGGTAATACGGTGACGTTTATCAAACATGGTTCTGTCTCTGCTCACTCTTTCATAAACGACAATGCCGGACAGGAGTGACCGGCATAAAAATAGCCCTATTTTTCAGCAGTTCAGGCGCGGCGTTTTGTCGCTGAATCCATCCATACTGCCAGCAACAGAATCGCTCCCTTCACGATATACTGCCAGAACGTTGGGACATCCATCATACTCATTCCGTTATCCAGAGAAGCCATAATAAATGCCCCCATCACTGCGCCGGCAACGCTGCCGACGCCACCCGCCAGGCTGGTTCCGCCGATGACGCAGGCGGCAATGGCGTCCAGTTCGGCGATGTTTCCCGCCGATGGCGACCCGGCACCGAGACGCGAACTGAGGATGAGCCCGGCAATCGCCACCATCAGACCATTGATGGCGAACACCGCCAGTTTGGTCCGCGCGACGTTAATGCCGGAAAGGCGGTCGGCCTCCAGATTACCCCCTATGGCATAAATACGTCGGCCAAATGCGGTTCGTGTCGCCATGAACATCCCGGCGAGCAGCAAAAATACCAGCAGCAGAACGGGCGTCGGCACGCCGCGATAATCATTCAACAGCCAGATGGCGCCTAACACAATCACGGCAGTTAATGCCTGGCGGCCCACTACGCTGGTTGACGCCGGGGCATCAAGACCCAGGGACTGCCGGCGCATGCGCCCGCGCCACTGCCAGCCGATAAACGCCATCAAACCCATCGCGCCGAGGGTGAAGCCCAATCCATTGGATAAGTAGCTTTGCCCAATCTGCGACATGGCGGAGCTGGTCGGCGATACGGTTGTACCATTGGTGATGCCGATGAGGATACCGCGAAACGCCAGCATCCCGGCCAGAGTCACAATAAATGAGGGAACTTTGCGGTAAGCGACCCACCAGCCATTCCAGGCGCCGAGCAGCAATCCCAGCGCCAGCGTGACGATAATGGTGAACGGCAGCGGCCAACCCAGCCAGACGTCGCAGATAGCCGCGACGCCGCCCAGCAGTCCCATCATGGAACCGACGGAGAGATCGATTTCCGCTGAGATGATGACGAATACCATGCCGACCGCCAGGATCCCCGTAATCGCGGTCTGGCGGAGCAGGTTGGAGACGTTACGTGCGCTGAGATACGCACCGTCCGTTGTCCAGGTAAAGAACAGCATGATCACAATGATGGCCGCTATCATCACGAACACCTGTAGATTCAGCGATTTAATCCCAGGAAAAACGCCCGTCAGTGGGGCGGTGAGTTTAACGTCAGACGGATTGTTTTTCGACATGATGTTCGCTCCTCAAAGCGGCTTCCATCACCTGCTCTTGCGTCAGGTTATGATTGACCAGGTTGGCTTTCAGTTTTCCTTCATGCATCACCAGAATGCGGTCGCTGAGCCCCAGCACTTCGGGCAATTCAGACGAAATGACAATTACGGCGATACCCTGCTGAACGAGCTGGTTAATAAGCTTGTAGATTTCATATTTCGCGCCGATATCGATGCCCCGGGTAGGCTCATCAAGGATGAGAATTTGCGGGTTAAGCAACAGGCAGCGCGCCAGAATGGCTTTTTGTTGATTTCCACCGCTCAGACGTCCGATCGCCAGCTCAGGAGAAGACGTTTTGACTTTGAGACGTTGCAGGGATTCGAGGATGCATTTGTATTCGGCGGCATCGTCTAACTGGCTTACCTTGCCAGTGAACTGATCAAGCGCGGCGAGGGTAATGTTTTTCCCCACCGCCATGACCGGCACAATGCCATCGCGTTTGCGGTCCTCCGGGACCATGGCGATCCCGTGGGCGATGGCCTGCTGGCAGTTGCGGATGTTAACGGACTGACCGTCAATCACCACCTCTCCTTCCCAGCGTCCGGGCCAGACGCCAAACAGACACTGAACAAGCTCCGTGCGTCCCGCGCCGACCAGACCAGCAATCCCCAGGATTTCGCCGCGCTTTAGTGAGAAGGAAACGTCATTCACGCGGCGGATATGGCGATTGACGGGATGCCAGGCCGTGAGGTGATCAACGCGTAAAATCTCTTCACCCGTGGTGTGAGGTTCGCTGGGGTAGAGTGCAGTGAGTTCGCGGCCAACCATCATGGTGATGATATCGTCTTCGCTCATGCCAGCCGCGTCGCGGGTGCCAATATGCTTGCCATCACGGATCACGCAGATCGTGTCGGAAATGGCTTTCACTTCGTTCAGCTTGTGTGAAATGTAGATGCAGGCGATATCGTGTTGTTGCAGATCGCGGATGATCTCCAGCAGCACCGTTGTTTCCTGTTCGGTGAGTGACGCTGTCGGCTCGTCCAGAATCAGCAGGCGCACTTGTTTATTCAGCGCTTTCGCAATTTCAACCAGCTGTTGCTGACCAAGGCCCAGTTCGCCCACCCGGGTATCGGGCGAAATTGCCAGACTGACCTGCCTGAGCAATTTTTGGCAGCGCAGGGTCATCATGTCGTAATCCAGCACGCCATGACGGCTTATTTCGCTACCGAGGAAAATATTCTCCAGCACGGTTAAGTGCTTAACCAGTGCTAACTCCTGATGGATGATGGCAATCCCTTTGCGCTCGGTATCACGAATATGGTTGGCCTGTAGCGTTTCTCCGGCAAATACAATTTCACCTTCGTAACTGCCATGGGGATAAATACCGCACAGTACTTTCATCAGCGTCGATTTACCTGAGCCATTCTCGCCGCATAATGAAATAATTTCACCGGCATTCAGTCTGAGGCTGACGTTATCAATCGCCTTGACGACACCGAAGGTTTTGGTGATGTTCTTCATTTCAAGTAGACAGGACATAGCGACTCCGCAGTAGCCAATGAGAGAACCGGGCGTAGTGGGAAATGCGCGCCCGCAGCCTTCGCTGGGGCGCTGCGCTTACAGTTCGCTCTGCTTAAGGAATCCGTCTTTAATCACGGTCTCATTGATGTTGATTTTGTTAACGACAATCGGCGTCAATAAGCGGGAGGGGACATCTTTCAGACCGTTGTTTAACGTAGCGTCGGCTTTAGGTTGCTGTCCGTTACCCAGTTCTACGGCGATTTCGGCGGCGGTATTGGCCAGCAGCGTAATCGGTTTATACACGGTCATTGTTTGTGTTCCTGCGACAATGCGCTTGATACCCGCAAGGTCGGCGTCCTGACCTGAAATCGCCACTTTTCCTGAAAGCCCTTGCGCACTGAGCGCCTGAACCGCACCGCCTGCCGTCGCGTCATTGGAGGCGACAACGGCGTCAATGTTGTTATTGTTCGCGGTTAAGGCGTTTTCCATAATTTTCAGCGCATTTTCCGGCAGCCAGCCGTCAACCCACTGATCGCCAACCACCTTTATTTTTCCGGAATCGATATACGGTTTTAAAACTTTCATCTGCCCGGCGCGGAAGAGTTTGGCATTATTATCGACCGGCGAGCCGCCCATCAGAAAATAATTTCCCTGAGGGACACGTTCAACTAATGCCTGGGCCTGTAATTCACCGACTTTTTCGTTATCAAATGAAATATAGAAATCGATGTCTGCGTCATTGATCATGCGGTCATAAGCTAAAACTTTAATACCTTCCTGTTTCGCCTCTTTAACCACGTTACTTAATACTTGTCCGTTATAAGGAATAATAACGAGGACATCCACGCCTCGGTTAATCATATTTTCAATCTGCGACATCTGGGTTTCTTCATTCCCGTTCGCGGACTGGACAAAGACTTTTGCGCCAAGCGATTCGGCTTTGCTGACGAAAATATCGCGATCTTTCTGCCAGCGTTCGAGGCGCAGGTCATCAATCGCCATGCCGATTTTAATTTCTTTGGCATGTCCCGCCACGCTGGTGAGCAAAAGGGAGGTGCAGACAGTGAGTAAGAGATTCTTCATCTTCATAATCGTGATGCCTTTCGTTAGAGGGAGCAACAATAAAAGTAACAATCACAGCATAAGACGTTGCAGAATTTAGCAATTCATACGGGGAAGACAATTACAGATTTTTATCTTGCGGTTACGAAATTTGGTTTATTTCCTGAATTATGACCAGGATCGTACTTTTTACGGTGAAGACTGAATGTTGCATTTATGCCAGCAGAGTACCCATTTTTTGCAAATGGATATTTTTATTTTGCGAGGTGGCGCACACTTGTGAATTCTCTCAATAGCAGTGTGAAATAACATAATTGAGCAACGGGAGGGGAGTGCTCAATATTACGACATGACCTATTCTCGTCGTATTTCCTGATTATGGAGTTCATTATGCAGGCATATTTTGACCAACTCGATCGCGTTCGTTATGAAGGCCCCCGTTCCACTAATCCGTTAGCATTCCGTCATTACAACCCTGATGAGATCGTATTGGGCAAACGGATGGAAGATCATCTGCGTTTTGCAGCCTGCTACTGGCATACCTTCTGCTGGAACGGGGCTGATATGTTTGGTGTCGGGGCGTTTAATCGTCCGTGGCAGCAACCGGGGGATGCGCTGGCGCTGGCAAAACGTAAAGCGGACGTCGCGTTTGAATTTTTCCACAAGCTGAACGTTCCGTTCTACTGCTTCCATGATGTCGATGTTTCGCCGGAAGGCGCGTCGCTGAAAGAGTACAAAAATAACTTCGCCGAAATGGTGGATGTGCTGGCAGAGAAACAAGAGCAGAGCGGCGTGAAACTGCTGTGGGGAACGGCAAACTGCTTCACCAACCCCCGTTATGGTGCCGGGGCGGCGACGAACCCGGATCCGGAAGTGTTCAGTTGGGCGGCCACCCAGGTGGTAACGGCGATGGATGCCACGCACAAACTGGGCGGTGAAAACTACGTGCTGTGGGGCGGACGTGAAGGGTACGAAACCTTGCTGAATACCGACCTGCGTCAGGAGCGTGAGCAGATTGGCCGCTTCATGCAAATGGTGGTTGAGCACAAGCACAAAACGGGCTTCCAGGGCACGTTGCTGATTGAGCCGAAGCCGCAGGAACCGACCAAGCATCAGTATGACTACGACGCCTCGACCGTTTACGGCTTCCTCAAGCAGTTCGGTCTGGAAAAAGAGATCAAACTGAATATTGAGGCTAACCACGCGACGCTGGCAGGTCACTCGTTCCACCACGAAATCGCCACGGCGATTGCGCTGGGTCTGTTTGGCTCTGTCGATGCCAACCGGGGTGACGCGCAGCTGGGCTGGGATACCGACCAGTTCCCGAACAGCGTAGAAGAGAACGCATTGGTGATGTACGAAATCCTCAAAGCGGGCGGTTTCACCACCGGTGGCCTGAACTTTGACGCCAAAGTGCGCCGTCAGAGTACGGATAAATACGATCTGTTCTATGGCCATATTGGCGCGATGGACACGATGGCGCTGTCGCTGAAAATTGCCGCGCGCATGATTGAGGATGGCGAGCTGGATAAGCGCGTCGCGAAACGTTATGCCGGCTGGAGTAGCGAACTGGGCCAGCAGATCCTGAAAGGACAGATGTCGTTAAGCGAACTGGCGCATTATGCTGAACAGCACAACCTGGCGCCGGTGCATCAGAGCGGTCATCAGGAACAGCTGGAAAACCTGGTGAATCATTACCTGTTCGATAAATAATCGACATCGCCGGGTGACGCAGCGTTTCCCGGTTGGTGATTTGACAAGCCCGGTGAGCGTTGTGGCACCGGGCATTTCAGTTTAAGGAACCCACCCTATGTATATTGGGATCGATCTTGGCACCTCGGGCGTGAAAGCGATTTTGCTCAATGAGCAAGGCGAGGTGGTCGCATCGCAAACGGAAAAACTCACCGTCTCCCGTCCTCATCCGCTCTGGTCGGAGCAAGATCCCGAACAGTGGTGGCTGGCGACCGACCGCGCCCTGAAGGCGTTAGGCAAGCAGCATTCGTTAAGTAAAGTGAAAGCGCTGGGGATTGCCGGGCAGATGCATGGCGCGACGTTGCTCGACAGCCAGCAACAGGTGCTGCGACCGGCCATTCTGTGGAATGACGGACGTTGTGGCGAGGAGTGCGCGTTGCTGGAGTCAATGGTGCCGCAGTCGCGCGCCATCACGGGTAACCTGATGATGCCTGGATTCACGGCTCCGAAGCTGCTGTGGGTACAGCGCCACGAGCCAGCGGTGTTCCATCAGGTGGCAAAGGTGCTGCTACCGAAAGACTATCTGCGTTTACGCATGACCGGTGAATTTGCCAGCGATATGTCTGACGCTGCGGGAACGATGTGGCTGGATGTGGAAAAACGTGACTGGAGTGACGTGATGCTGAATGCCTGCGGCCTGACCCGTGACCATATGCCCGCGTTATTTGAAGGGAGTGAGATTACCGGCAAATTGCTGCCTGATGTCGCAATGGCGTGGGATATGCCTGCGGTTTCTGTCGTTGCAGGCGGTGGCGACAATGCGGCGGGCGCAGTCGGCGTAGGGATGGTCAATGCCGATCAGGCCATGCTGTCACTGGGAACGTCCGGCGTCTATTTTGCCGTCAGTGACGGTTTCCTGAGCAAGCCCGAAAGCGCAGTACACAGCTTTTGCCATGCGTTGCCTGAGCGCTGGCATCTGATGTCGGTGATGCTAAGTGCAGCCTCCTGTCTGGACTGGGCGGCAACATTAATCGGTCTGAAGACGGTGCCGGCGCTGATTGATGCGGCGCAGCAGGCTGATGAGGCAGCCGACCCTGTCTGGTTCTTGCCGTATCTTTCAGGTGAACGTACGCCGCACAATAATCCGCAGGCGAAAGGCGTGTTCTTTGGTCTGACCCATCAGCATGGACCGGCTGAGCTGGCGCGCGCGGTGCTGGAAGGCGTGGGCTATGCGCTGGCCGACGGGATGGATGTGGTACATGCCTGTGGGGTGAAGCCGCAAAGCATCACGCTGATCGGCGGCGGTGCGCGCAGCGCGTACTGGCGGCAAATGCTGGCGGATATCAGTGGCCTGCAACTGGATTATCGCACCGGTGGTGATGTGGGGCCGGCACTGGGTGCCGCTCGTCTGGCGCAAATTGCGATGAATCCGGAGAAGTCATTAGCCGAGCTATTGCCGCAACTTCCGCTTGAACAAACACATATGCCCGACAGGCAACGCCATAGCGTTTATCAACAGCGCCGGGAAACCTTCCGCCGTCTTTATCAGCAGCTACTTCCACTCATGTCCTGAGTCTGAATCCCTCCTGTTTTGCAGGAGGGATTAACCCAAAGCATATAAATAATTGATCAATAAATTAAATATATGGATTTATTCTGAAATTCCATTTTCTGTTCATTTTTCAGTGTTGTCTTTCATAGGTTATCCCTAATCTGCATCCGTTGGATAAGGAGATCCCAGTGAAAAGCTCAACGTTAATTTCCTGGTTGTTGCTCATCTCAGGCACATCGACTTACGTTATCGGCTTAGGGATGGCATGCCCCTTACTGAGCGGAAAAGGTTATTTCCTCGGTGTCCTGGTGACCGCAATGTTTGTCACATACGTTTATCTACGTGAGGAAAAACGCGACCAACTGGACGATAGCGTCGTTACCGTGTGCCAACTGGTCGCGCTTATCACGCTGGGGTTGTTTCTGGTCGGCATCCTCAATGCACCGCTTTCACTGAGTGGGCGGGGTCTCTATCCGGTGGCGCTCTTTATGGGTCTACTGGGTTTTGTACGCCTGATTCGTGCATCGGATCATTAAATAAAAAGGGGATCACTTTGCTGTGGGGTTTCCTGGCTTGCTATTTGTTACGGCGTCTGAGACGGCGTTCTCCCTGATAACGGTTTTAGTCTCTCTGAAATGCCCGGCGCCACGACCGGGCATTTCAACATCAACTGACCAGCCTGCGCGTATCGATGCGTTGTAACAGCATTGAAAGTAGTAAACTGCCCACGAGAGTCGCGCTGAAAATCCACAACATATCCAGCGGCGGCCAGCGTTTGATTTCCAGACCGCTGGTGCGCAAGGCATGAATAATGAGCGCATGAAAGCCATAAATGCCGAGTGAATGGCGTGAAATCAGCCCCAGCCCAGGGACCGTTTGCGTATTCAGCGTGTTTTTCACCAGCGTCAGTAGCGCGACAGCACAGATAAAGACCATGGGGCCGCAATAGAGATACCAGGTATCGGCAAAATTGCCGCGCCACTGTAGTTCATGCAACGTCCCACGAGAGATGACCCACACCGCCAGCACGAAAAGCCCCGCGCTTAACCAGGAAAGCGCGCGTTTTTGTGTTTCCATCATGCCGATAGCGCGTCCTAGCATCCCGTACAAAATGTAGTAAAAGGTATCGCCGTTGATATACAAATTAATGGGGAGCCACTCGAATCCGCCCACTTTTTGCGACACGGTATTCGGATTGGCGAGAATGCCAATGACCACCATCAGCACCAGCAGCATTTTGCCACTCACGTTTTTCACCTCAATCAGCGGCGAGACCAGATAGATCACGGCGATCGCGAAGAAAAACCACAGATGATAGAACACCGGTTTTTGCAGCAGATTTTTTAAGGAGAGTTCGGCGTTAATCGAAGTAAACAATGTGATGTAGAGCAGGGCAACGGCGCTGTAAAACAGCAGGCACAGCGCGATGCGTAAAAAATGGCGTGGTTGTGCGCTGCGCTCGCCAAAAAAGAGGTAGCCCGAAATCATAAAAAATAGCGGCACGCTAACGCGTGAAGCCGAATTCAGTACGTTGGCAAGATCCCAGTTAACGGGACTGACACTCTGTGCATTGGTGATGTACCAGGTTGTGGTGTGAATCATGACCACCATCAGACAGGCGATCCCTCGCAGGTTATCAATCCAGAAAATTTTGGGCTGCATCAGTTCCTCTGTTTTCGTTTCAAAAATGGTCTGACTCACATTTTGTCAGCCTGTCCCGCTGGATTAATCTGAGTTTTTACACTAAAGGTTGTGATGGTCCGATGGGATTCGCAAAATGCGTCTGCCACACCGAACGTAATAATAATAAGACTGATCAGTGAATTAGGCGGTAATAAAATGATGATGAAATCTTTTTTTCCAGCAATGGTGATTCTGTTGCTGGCAGGATGTACACCCTCCCAGCCATCGCCGACACAAAAGGCGCAGAAAGTGAAAGTCAGCCCCACGCGCACGCTGGATATGGAAGCGCTGTGCAAAGATCAGGCTGCGCGACGCTATAATACCGGTACGCAGAAAATTGATGTTACGGGCTTTGAACAATTTCAGGGAAGTTATGAGATGCGCGGCGCTACCTTCCGTAAAGAGAGTTTTGTCTGCTCTTTTGATGCAGATGGGCAGTTTTTACATCTTTCCATGCGTTAAGCCCTGCCTTTTTCCCGTTTCGTACTGTATATCTTGCAGTCAGCGGGTATACTGATCCCTTCCTTTTAAAACCACACGTATCCAGCACGAAATACTATGCAAAAGTTTGATACCAAGACCTTCCAGGGCCTGATCCTGACATTACAGGATTACTGGGCTCGTCAGGGCTGTACCATTGTTCAACCTTTGGACATGGAAGTGGGTGCAGGTACCTCGCACCCGATGACCAGCCTGCGTGCGTTGGGGCCAGAACCGATGGCAACCGCGTATGTGCAACCTTCTCGTCGTCCAACTGATGGACGCTATGGCGAAAACCCGAACCGTTTACAGCACTACTATCAGTTTCAGGTGGTGATTAAGCCCTCTCCGGACAACATCCAGGAGCTGTATCTCGGGTCGCTGAAAGAGCTGGGTATGGATCCAACCATCCACGACATTCGCTTTGTGGAAGATAACTGGGAAAACCCGACGCTGGGTGCCTGGGGTCTGGGCTGGGAAGTGTGGCTGAACGGGATGGAAGTGACGCAGTTCACTTACTTCCAGCAGGTCGGCGGACTGGAATGTAAGCCGATCACCGGTGAAATCACCTATGGTCTGGAACGTCTGGCCATGTACATTCAGGGCGTAGACAGCGTTTACGACCTGGTATGGAGCGACGGCCCGCTGGGTAAAACCACGTATGGCGACGTGTTCCATCAGAACGAAGTGGAGCAATCCACCTACAACTTCGAATACGCGGACGTGGACTTCCTGTTCACCTGCTTTGAGCAGTACGAGAAAGAAGCGCAGCAACTGCTGGCGCTGGAAACGCCGCTGCCGCTGCCTGCCTACGAGCGTATTCTGAAGGCCGCCCATAGCTTCAACCTGCTGGATGCGCGCAAAGCCATCTCCGTCACCGAACGCCAGCGCTATATTCTGCGTATTCGTACCCTGACTAAAGCAGTGGCAGAAGCTTACTACGCTTCCCGTGAAGCCCTCGGCTTCCCGATGTGCAATAAAGACAAATAAGAGGCGGCCATGTCTGAGAAAACTTTCCTGGTGGAAATCGGCACTGAAGAGCTGCCACCAAAAGCCCTGCGCAGCCTGGCGGAATCCTTTGCTGCGAACGTGACGGCGGAGCTGGATAATGCTGGCATCGCGCACGGCCATGTTGAATGGTTTGCGGCACCGCGTCGTCTGGCGCTGAAAATCGCTAATCTGGCGGAATCCCAGCCCGATCGCGAAGTTGAAAAACGCGGTCCGGCGATTGCCCAGGCATTTGATGCCGAAGGCAAACCGAGCAAAGCGGCAGAAGGCTGGGCTCGGGGTTGTGGTATTACCGTTGATCAGGCTGAGCGTCTGACCACCGATAAAGGCGAATGGCTGCTGTATCGTGCACACGTGAAAGGCGAAAGTGCCGAAGCGCTGTTGCCGAACATGATCGCTACATCGCTGGCGAAACTGCCGATCCCGAAACTGATGCGCTGGGGAGCAAGCGACGTGCATTTCGTACGTCCGGTTCATACCGTGACTCTGCTGCTGGGCGACAAAGTCATTCCGGCGACCATTCTGGGTATTCAGTCCGATCGCATTATTCGCGGCCATCGCTTTATGGGCGAGCCGGAGTTCACCATTGACAATGCTGACCAGTATCCGCAAATCCTGCTGGAGCGCGGTAAGGTTATTGCCGACTACGAACAGCGTAAAGCCAAAATCAAAGCGGATGCCGAAGACGCGGCGCGCAAGATCGGCGGTAATGCCGATCTGAGCGACAGCCTGCTGGAAGAAGTGACCTCGCTGGTGGAATGGCCGGTGGTACTGACGGCGAAATTCGAAGAGAAATTCCTCGCGGTACCCTCTGAAGCGCTGGTGTACACCATGAAAGGTGACCAGAAGTACTTCCCGGTCTACGCCAACGACGGCAAACTGCTGCCGAACTTCATCTTCGTTGCGAACATCGAATCGAAAGATCCTCAGCAAATCATTTCCGGTAACGAGAAGGTGGTGCGCCCGCGTCTGGCGGATGCCGAGTTCTTCTTCAATACTGACCGTAAAAAACGACTGGAAGATCACCTGCCGCGTCTGCAAACCGTGCTGTTCCAACAGCAGCTGGGTACATTGCGCGACAAGACCGATCGTATTCAGGCGCTGGCGGGCTGGATTGCCGGTCAGATTGGCGCAGACGTTAACCATGCCACCCGTGCGGGCCTGCTGTCGAAATGTGACCTGATGACCAACATGGTCTTCGAATTCACCGATACCCAGGGCGTAATGGGCATGCACTATGCTCGCCACGATGGTGAAGCGGAAGATGTTGCCGTCGCTCTGAACGAACAGTATCAACCGCGCTTTGCCGGTGATGACCTGCCGTCTAACCCGATTGCCTGCGCACTGGCGATTGCGGATAAGATGGACACCCTGGCGGGAATCTTCGGTATCGGTCAGCACCCGAAAGGGGACAAAGACCCGTTTGCGCTGCGTCGTGCTGCGCTGGGCGTGCTGCGCATTATCGTTGAGAAGAACCTGAACCTCGATCTGCAAACGCTGACCGAGGAAGCGGTGCGTCTGTACGGTGATAAGCTGACCAACGCGAACGTGGTGGATGACGTGATCGACTTTATGCTCGGTCGCTTCCGGGCCTGGTATCAGGATGAAGGTTACACCGTGGATACCATCCAGGCGGTGCTGGCACGTCGTCCGACCCGTCCGGCTGATTTCAACGCGCGTATGAAGGCGGTCTCGCACTTCCGTACGCTGGAAGCGGCATCTGCGCTGGCGGCAGCCAACAAGCGTGTCTCTAACATCCTGGCGAAGTCTGATGAGACGCTGAACGAGCGTGTTAATGCCTCAACGTTGAAAGAGCCAGAAGAGATCGCGCTGGCGATGCAGGTTGTGGTACTGCGTGACAAGCTCGAACCGTACTTTGCCGAAGGCCGTTACCAGGACGCGCTGGTGGAACTGGCTGAACTGCGCGAGCCGGTCGATTTATTCTTCGAAAAAGTGATGGTGAACGTCGAGGATAAAGAGTTGCGTATCAACCGCCTCTCGATGCTGGAAAAACTGCGTGAGCTGTTCCTGCGTGTGGCGGATATTTCGCTGCTGCAATAAACATCGCGCAAGTCACCACCGCAGACAAACGCTGAAACCTGCCCTCGGGCAGGTTTTTTTATGGACGGGACAGGAAGAGTTACTGCAACTGCAATTCCGTCAGACAGGTCTGGCTGTCATCCTTCGTGGCAATGGCGTGTGATGCCGTTTTGCCGTTGTAGCTCACTTCTATTGTCCCTTCAATATTGCGCGGCAACCAGACGCCGATAAACCCGTTCTGATAGCTTTTGAGCGGTTTCTGAATCAGCACATTGCCTTTGTTATCCGTCACTTTAACGTTGAACGTCGTGTCCGGCATTTCACCCTGGCAGCCGGACAAACTGTGGTTAAAGCACGGGTGCGTCTGCTGCTGGTAAGGTGCAAACGAGAGATAGAATTTTTCGCCCAACGGCAGGGTATACATCTGCCCATCAGAAGCGAGTTTTAACTCGGTACTGGTGATGGAAGCCGAATACGGCAGTGGACGGGGTTGTGGCGTTTGATCGATGGTATCCACGATCTGCTCGACTGACTTACCGGCAAGACCATGTTCGGCAAGGAATGTGGTTTCTGGCGATGCAGCAAACGCGGCGCCGCTGGTGAGTAAACCTAGCGTGAAGAACAACGGGAGTCTGGACATAGCATCAATTCCATGTGAAAAACAGGGTCTTCACTATAAAGCTTACCCTTAGGGAAAGGTCAAAGGCTGGCCAGGTAAAGTAATGCAAAGAAGGGAAACAGGGATATCGAAAGGCGGGTAAGAGATAAAAAAAATCCCCGCCGTCTGGCAGGGATCTCGAATTCTGAGCTTATTTAAGCTTACAGGCTGGTTACGTTGCCAGCTGCCGGGCCTTTAGCGCCGCTTTCGATGGTGAAGGAAACTTTCTGACCTTCGTCCAGAGATTTGTAGCCATCGTTCTGGATAGCAGAGAAGTGTACGAACACGTCTTTAGAGCCATCGTCAGGAGTGATGAAGCCGAAGCCTTTGTCAGCGTTGAACCATTTTACGATACCAGTCATTTTACCGGACATAGTGTATTACCTTTTAAAAAATAAGTGTGCCTTTCGGCGATATGGCGTGCTCTACAGATTTTTTAAGCGTTAAGGAAATGCGCACTACGAGGGGTATCAACGATAACTCTTGAAGGGGACTGCCTTACTAAACTGCTTTAATGGTCTGTACGTCAAACCGTGGAACGCATTAACTCATGTAACGCCTGGTGATGCAACTGTTATTTTTCGCCCGATGGGTTAAGTGGTCAGAAAACGGTCCTGTATCAGGACCGTTCATCAACGATTGTCGATTACTCCATCAACTGCTTACTCAATGCCGGGTTAGCCTGTATCAGGCGCATCAGCTTCAATTCGGTACTGGAGGGTTTAACGCGTTTTGATTCCCACTCCTGTACCAGTGCAACCGTTACGCCTAACGCTCTGGCGAAATCATCCGTTTCCAGCCCGCTCCCCCGGCGTAACTGTTCAAATTCGCTAAAGGGGCTTGGCTTATGCGTCAGGGTGATTTTTGATGTTTCTTCTTTAAAAACAATTTGTTCCAGGCTGCTCAGCAGCTCAAACATTGGATCTTTAGATTCCATTGAGAACTCCTTTAAATCACACAGCGAGATCGTGAATTTCATCGAAGCCAGTTAAGAATAGTCGTAAATGAGAAAGCGCGTTGGGCGTCACAGTTTAAGAGGGGGACAAGACTCGTTTCAGCGGCGAGAAGGCAGCGTATTTGTAGCTTGCTAACGATTTGATAACGGGCACTATATCCCGCGTGGTAATGAGAATTGTAAAGATTACGAAAATAT
>NZ_JBFWLF010000010.1:0-33383 GCF_050252275.1 Citrobacter sp.
GCAGCATGTTCCAGCGTTCACAGTCCTGACCATCACGTGCCAGTTCGGTGAAGGAGGTGACGCTGTACACGTCAGAACCCACGCCGTAGTCTTTCGCCAGGATCTCTGCCGCTTCACGAACGTGACGCAGGATAGAACCGGAGCCCAGCAGCTGAACTTTACCTTTGCTACCTTCCAGGGTTTCGAGTTTGTAGATACCTTTACGGATACCTTCCTCAGCACCTTCCGGCATGGCTGGCATGTGGTAGTTTTCGTTCAGCGTGGTGATGTAGTAGTAAACGTTCTCTTGTTTCTCACCGTACATACGCTCCAGACCATCGTGCATGATGACTGCAACTTCGTAGGCATAAGACGGATCGTAAGAGATACAGTTCGGGATAGTCAGAGACTGAATATGGCTGTGACCATCTTCGTGCTGAAGACCTTCACCGTTCAGCGTTGTACGACCAGACGTCCCGCCAATCAGGAAGCCACGCGCCTGCTGGTCACCCGCTGCCCAGCACAGGTCGCCAATACGCTGGAAACCGAACATGGAGTAGTAGATGTAGAACGGGATCATCGGCAGATCGTTGGTGCTATAGGAAGTTGCCGCGGCCAGCCAGGAAGACCCTGCGCCCAGCTCGTTGATCCCTTCCTGCAGAATCTGACCTTTCTCGTCTTCTTTGTAGTACGCAACCTGCTCACGGTCCTGCGGGGTGTACTGCTGGCCGTTCGGGCTGTAAATACCAATCTGACGGAACAGACCTTCCATACCGAAAGTACGCGCTTCGTCGGCGATGATCGGAACCAGACGATCTTTGATCGATTTGTTCTTCAGCATCACGTTCAGGGCACGAACGAAAGCGATGGTCGTAGAGATTTCTTTGTTCTGCTCTTCCAGCAGCGCGCCGAAGTCTTCCAGGGTCGGCAGTTCCAGCTTCTCAGTGAAGTTCGGCTGACGGCTCGGCAGGTAGCCGTGCAGCGCCTGGCGGCGTTCGTGCAGGTATTTGTGCTCTTCAGAACCTTCCGGGAAGGTAATGTAAGACAGTTTTTCAACCTGCTCGTCAGTAACCGGAACATTGAAACGGTCGCGAATGTAGCGCACGCCATCCATGTTCATTTTCTTCACCTGGTGAGCGATGTTTTTACCTTCGGCGGTGTCACCCATGCCATAACCTTTGATGGTATGGGCCAGGATGACGGTGGCTTTGCCTTTGGTTTCCTGCGCTTTTTTCAGTGCAGCGTAGACTTTCTTCGGATCGTGACCACCACGGTTCAGCGCCCAGATCTGCTCATCAGTCCAGTCGGCAACCAGTGCTGCGGTTTCCGGATATTTACCGAAGAAATGCTCACGAACGTATGCGCCATCTTTGGATTTGAAGGTCTGGTAGTCGCCGTCAACGGTTTCGTTCATCAGTTGGATCAGTTTACCGCTGGTGTCTTTACGCAGCAGCTCATCCCAACGACCGCCCCACATCACTTTGATTACGTTCCAGCCAGCACCTTCGAAGATACCTTCCAGTTCGTTAACGATTTTGCCGTTACCGGTGACCGGGCCGTCCAGACGCTGCAGGTTACAGTTGATGACGAAGACCAGGTTATCCAGTTTTTCACGGGTCGCAATGGTGATAGCACCCTTGGATTCCGGCTCGTCCATCTCACCGTCGCCGAGGAAAGCGTAAACGGTCTGTTTAGAGGTGTCTTTCAGGCCACGGTGTTCCAGATATTTCAGGAACTTAGCCTGATAGATCGCACCGATTGGGCCCAGACCCATAGAAACGGTCGGGAACTGCCAGAATTCTGGCATCAGTTTCGGGTGCGGGTAGGAAGACAGGCCATTGCCATGAACTTCCTGACGGAAATTGTCCATCTGCTCTTCAGTCAGACGGCCTTCCAGGAATGCACGTGCGTAAATGCCCGGGGAGATGTGGCCCTGGAAGTACACCAGGTCGCCGCCATCCTGCTCATTGCGGGCACGGAAGAAGTGGTTGAAGCACACATCGTACACGGTCGCAGAAGACTGGAAGGATGCCATGTGGCCGCCCAGCTCGAGGTCTTTTTTAGACGCACGCAGCACGGTCATGATGGCGTTCCAACGGATAGCAGAACGAATACGACGCTCCAGCTCCAGATTGCCCGGGTATTCCGGCTCATCTTCAACGGCAATAGTGTTGATGTAATTGCTTGCCCCTGTACCTGCCGCTACTTTCACGCCGCCTTTGCGGGCTTCAGAAAGAAGCTGGTCAATCAGATACTGAGCGCGCTCAACACCTTCTTCACGGATGACCGATTCGATCGCCTGTAGCCAGTCGCGAGTTTCGATCGGATCCACGTCATTTGGGAAACGTTCTGACATGGGGGTATTCCTTATCTATCTAATACGTTGAGTTATCTGGAACCTGTCCCATTGCGCTCTTTGTTCTTCATTCTTCAGGTTGTCTCTTTGTTGGCTGCGCTTCCTTGCGCCAGTCACATAGTTCACTATGCTCCTGGCGACTCGCGCGCTTGCCGCCGCGATACAAGCCGAATTATTTTGAACAACTAAAAGTGCAATAAGACAGGTTCTGCGTTTAGTTGCCGCGCTTTTCATTCATTAGCGCTTGATTTACAACATCTTCTGGCTAACGAGCTACCAGAAAAATCACTAATTCTTTCGCTGCTCCAGACGACGTAAGGCGCGTTCACGACGGCTCTCCTCACGGCTGCGGTCGAGCAGAATCTCTTCGATAAACGCCAGATGGCGATGTGATGCTTCACGCGCCTCTTCTGGCTTACCGGCAATAATCGCTTCGAAAATACGGGTGCGGTGACCACTCACCAGCGGAAGCATCTCGCGACGCGAATAGAGCAACTCGAAGTTCTGACGTACGTTCTGGGCCAGCATGGGCTCCATACACCTTAGCAGATGAAGTAACACCACATTGTGCGCAGCTTCGGTGACAGCAATTTGATACTGGAGGACCGCATCGGACTCGGCATCGCGGTCACCCGACTCTTGCGCCAGTTCAATGGCATGATGCAATTCACGAATACGTGTTTTGTCTTCATCCGTACTGCGCAACGCTGCGTAGTATGCAGCAATGCCTTCCAGCGCATGGCGCGTCTCAAGCAGGTCAAACTGGGATTCAGGATGGTCGGAGAGCAGTTCTACCAGTGGATCGCTAAAGCTCTGCCACAGGCTACTCTGAACAAAAGTGCCGCCGCCCTGGCGACGAAGCAGCAATCCCTTCGCTTCGAGACGTTGAATCGCCTCACGCAAAGAGGGACGGGAGACGTCGAACTGTTTCGCCAGTTCGCGTTCCGGTGGGAGTTTTTCGCCCGGGCGTAGTGTGCCCTCAAGAATCAAAAACTCCAGCTGTTGCTCAATCACATCGGATAATTTTGGTTGGCGGATTTTGCTGTAGGCCATGATGTCCTGTCTTAAGCCATTTGCCCGAAGTCAATTGGTCTTACCAATTTCATATCTGTGACGCTAAAGTAACAAAGTATTCACCTTATGTCCATACAGGTTTTGATTGAAATCAGTAAAGCAGGCACATTTTAACAACAACACAGAAATATCGTTTCAAACATGTAACTATGCACAAATGTTAAATTTACCACCCGAGAGGTAGTTTTAACCTTATTGAAACGAAGAAAAATCCTGGTTGAACCGATTCATATGCATTTTTATGCATATTTTAGATATAGATAATCACTTTATATCTAACAAAAGTGTTATCAGGAAGTAAGAGGCGGGAGAGACAACTGCTCTCTTTTTATTCAACTCGTCATCATCCATTCACAAAGCAGGTGCATTCCCTGCCGCATACCATTATTCTGTTCCGGACAAAAGAGTTTCGGCGACATTTTAAAATTCATTGCTGTAAACATAATAATACAACAGACGGAATTGCAAACTTACACGCATCTCTGCGTAGGACAAATAATAATTACTCAAATTGCCCGGTCGCCGTCACGCGGTCGGGTACTGAAGGGTAAACCACTCACGAGGTTTCATGATGGACAGTCAGCAGCACGGCGAGCAGCTAAAGCGCGGCCTTAAGAACCGCCATATCCAGCTTATCGCGCTGGGCGGCGCGATAGGAACAGGCCTGTTCCTGGGAAGCGCCTCCGTAATTCAGTCCGCGGGCCCCGGTATTATTCTGGGTTATGCGATAGCCGGTTTTATTGCCTTCCTTATTATGCGTCAGTTGGGTGAAATGGTGGTTGAGGAGCCGGTCGCCGGTTCATTCAGTCACTTTGCCTACAAGTACTGGGGAAGTTTTGCGGGATTTGCATCGGGCTGGAACTATTGGGTGCTGTATGTGCTGGTTGCAATGGCGGAACTGACCGCCGTCGGCAAGTACATTCAGTTCTGGTGGCCGGAGATCCCCACCTGGGTTTCGGCAGCCGTTTTCTTTATTGCGATCAACGCCATCAACCTGACCAACGTAAAAGTGTTCGGTGAGATGGAGTTCTGGTTTGCGATCATCAAAGTCATCGCCGTGGTCGCGATGATCCTGTTCGGCGGCTGGCTGCTGTTCAGCGGCAATGGCGGCCCGCAGGCAACCGTGCGTAACCTGTGGGAACAGGGCGGCTTCCTGCCTCATGGCATGACCGGGCTGGTAATGATGATGGCGATCATCATGTTCTCTTTCGGCGGGCTCGAGCTGGTCGGTATCACCGCAGCTGAAGCCGATAACCCAGAGCAGAGCATTCCCAAAGCCACCAACCAGGTAATCTATCGTATTCTGATTTTCTATGTGGGTTCACTGGCCGTTCTGCTTTCCCTGCTGCCGTGGACGCGTGTCACCGCTGACACCAGCCCGTTTGTCCTAATCTTCCACGAGCTGGGCGATACCTTCGTGGCGAACGCGCTGAATATCGTGGTTCTGACGGCGGCACTGTCGGTATACAACAGTTGCGTTTACTGTAACAGCCGCATGCTGTTTGGTCTGGCGCAACAGGGTAACGCCCCGAAAATCCTGCTCACTATCGACAAACGCGGCGTGCCGGTGAATACCATCATCGTTTCGGCGCTGGTGACGGCGCTGTGCGTATTGATCAACTACATGGCGCCAGAATCCGCCTTCGGCCTGCTGATGGCGCTGGTGGTCTCCGCACTGGTGATCAACTGGGCGATGATCAGTCTGGCGCACATCAAATTCCGCCGAGCGAAGCAGCAACAGGGAGTGAAAACCCGCTTCCCGGCACTGTTCTACCCGCTGGGTAACTGGGTCTGTCTGGCCTTCATGGCGGCGGTGCTGGTAATTATGCTGATGACGCCGGGTATGGCGATTTCGGTTTACCTGATCCCGGTATGGCTGGTTGTTCTTGGCATCGGTTATCTGTGCAAACAGAAATCCGCGAAGACGGCGAAAGCCCATTAATTCCTTGAACCCTCACCCGTCGTGGGTGAGGGTTGTTACCTGCCTCACACTTTCTCCCCAACAGCCATTTCGTCCATATCAGCGGCGCTATCCTGCAACGCAATTAAAGGCTTACAGACGAATAATTCTTTCCATCACCTTGATGGGGAGACATCTCAATGGATACAGGTAAGCTATCGGTAAGAGAAAAGATTGGTTATGGCATGGGCGATGCCGGATGCAACATCATCTTTGGCGCTATCATGCTGTTTGTTAACTATTTTTATACGGATGTTTTTGGTCTCGCCCCGGCTCTGGTAGGGGTGTTATTACTGTCAGTACGCGTTATCGACGCCGTTACTGACCCCATTATGGGCGCTATTGCTGACCGAACCCAAAGCAAATATGGCCGTTTTCGTCCATGGTTACTGTGGATTGCCTTCCCTTACGCGCTGTTCAGCATTCTGATGTTCACCACCCCGGAGTGGACTTATAGCAGCAAGGTTATCTATGCGTTTGTCACATACTTCCTGCTGTCGATTACCTACACGGCGATCAACATTCCTTATTGCTCATTGGGCGGCGTGATCACCAACGATCCGAAAGAACGCGTGGCCTGCCAGTCTTATCGCTTTGTACTGGTCGGTATCGCGACGTTGCTGCTGTCGCTCACTCTACTGCCAATGGTCGACTGGTTTGGCGGCGATAATAAAGCGAAGGGCTATCAACTGGCGATGACCGTGCTGGCCATTATCGGCATGTGTATGTTCCTGTTCTGCTTTGCCACCGTTCGTGAACGTGTGCGCCCTGCCGTTCCCACGCACGATGACATGAAAAACGACTTCAAAGACGTATGGAAGAACGACCAGTGGGTACGCATACTGCTGCTGACGCTGTGCAACGTCTGCCCGGGCTTTATCCGTATGGCGGCAACCATGTACTACGTCACCTGGGTCATGGGACAAAGCACCCATTTCGCCACGATCTTTATCAGTCTCGGCGTGGTCGGCATGATGATCGGTAGCGTGTTGGCGAAAGTGCTGACCGACCGCTGGTGCAAGCTAAAGGTTTTCTTCTGGACCAACATCGCGCTGGCCCTTTTCTCCTGCGCGTTTTACTTCTTCGATCCCAAAGCCACGATGATGATTGTCGTGCTCTACTTCCTGCTTAACATTTTGCACCAAATCCCGTCGCCGCTGCACTGGTCGCTGATGGCGGACGTTGACGACTACGGCGAATGGAAAACCGGCAAGCGCATTACCGGCATTAGCTTTTCCGGCAACCTGTTCTTCCTGAAACTCGGTCTGGCGATTGCCGGGGCGATGGTTGGCTTCCTGCTCTCGTGGTACGGCTACGATGCCGGGGCGAAAGCGCAAAGCGACTCCGCGATCAACGGCATCATGCTGCTCTTTACCGTGATTCCGGGAGTCGGCTACCTGATTACTGCCGGCGTGGTGCGTCTGTTGAAAGTCGACCGCGAACTGATGAAACAGATTCAGGACGATCTGGAAAAACGCCGCGCTAACTACCGCGAACTCAATGATTATCAGGAACTGAAAGCCACTGAAACCGTAAGGAAAGCCTGATGCAAAACTGGCCTAACCCGTTTATTGAACAACGCGCCGATCCGTTTATCCTGCGCGACGGCAGCGACTATTATTTTATTGCCTCAGTGCCAGAATACGACCGACTGGAAATCCGGCGGGCGGATTCGCTGGAAGGATTACGTACAGCGTCACCCGTTGTCGTCTGGCGCAAACCCGAACACGGCCCGATGAGCGAGCTGATCTGGGCACCGGAAATTCATCACCTCGATGGTAGATGGGTCATCTACTTTGCCGCCGCGCATACTCAGGCGCTCGACAAACTGGGCATGTTTCAGCATCGGATGTACGCGCTGGAGTGTACAGATCCCGATCCGCTCACCGGCAACTGGGTCGAAAAGGGTCAGGTGAAAACGCCGTTTGATACCTTTGCACTCGATGCCACAACATTCCACCATCAGGGAAAACAGTGGTATCTGTGGGCGCAAAAATCACCGGATATCGCCGGTAACTCCAACATTTATCTGGCGGAGTTGGAAAATCCCTGGACGATTAAAGGCCAGCCGGTGATGCTCAGCAAACCGGAGTACGACTGGGAGTGTCGGGGTTTTTGGGTCAATGAAGGTCCGGCAGTATTAACCCACGGTGACAGGCTGTTTATCAGCTACTCCGCCAGCGCCACGGATGAAAATTACTGCATGGGACTGTTATGGATTGATATTCACGCCGATCCGCTGAATCCGGCAAACTGGCATAAATCCCCGCAGCCAGTGTTTACCACCAGCAATGAAAATCGCCAGTATGGACCCGGGCACAACAGCTTTACCCAAACGCCGGAAGGTGATGACGTGCTGGTGTACCACGCGCGTAACTACACCGAAATTGAAGGCGATCCGCTCTACGATCCCAATCGGCATACCCGTCTGAAGCTGATTCACTGGGATGACCACGGAATGCCAGACTTCGGCATCCCGCCCGCAGATACGCTTTGACATCATTGCCCGGTAACAGGCCACTTACCGGGCGTCCTGCCAGGACGTTAAATCAACGTGCCATAAATGGTGAGCACGGCGATCACCACCACTAAGGCAAACGACGTTTTCTTTGCCATGGAAACCGCCGCTTTCGGCGTTTCAACCTTATCGGTATGCGACTCACGCGCCAGCGAGAACTGCGCCAGGCATGTTAACACCTGATATTGCGAAGTACGCAGATCCGCCAGAGAGGCAAACCACGCGGGCAACGCTTTTTCTCCATGACCGATCAGGGCATACACCACGCCCGCCAGACGCACCGGGATCCAGTCCAGAACATGAAGAATGGCATCGATGCCGGACTGTAAGCGCTCATGCGGCGTCTGGTAACGCGCCAGCCAGGACTGCCACGAACGCAGGAAGGCATAGCCCACCAGCAGTACCGGTCCACATGGACCACCGACGATCAGCCAGAACAGCGGTGCGATATAGAAACGGAAGTTAATCCACAGCAGCGCATTTTGCAGTTCACGCAAAAACTCACGCTCATTGCAATCCGGTGGAACGCCATGAATCAACGTCAGTTCGCTGGCCATCGCCGTTCGGGCATGCGCATCATCGCGCGACGCCGCGTTAAGGTAAGCGTGATAGTGCATCCGCACTTTGCCCGCGCCAATGCACAGCAACCCAATCAGGATCCACGCCACAATCGTTGGCACATTAAACAGCAGTCCATCGAGCGCTCGCAGCAACAGGAATGTGACCACCATTGCGATGATCATCATCCCGAGCGTACGCGCCATTGAGAAGCGTTTGACCCGGCGAAAAAAAGTTTCTAAACGGTGATCGAACTGCCAGTGTTCGCCCAGCTTAAACAGGCGCTCGACAAGCAGCACCAGTAATGTCGTAAATAGCGTCATGTCATCTCCTTATCTGACGAGGCGGTGACCAGGGCGCGAAACTTTGCCCAGTCAAAAGCCGGACCGGGATCGGTCTTACGCTCAGGCGCAATATCACAGTGTCCGGTTATGTTTTCGGCAACGGCCGGGTAAATCTTTATTAATGCACGCGTGATGGCAGCCAGTTGTTGGTACTGGACATCGGTGTAGGCCAGCGTATCGGTCCCTTCCAGCTCAATACCAATCGAAAAATCATTGCAGCGTTCACGTCCATGATAATTCGACACGCCGGCATGCCATGCACGCTTATCAAAAGGAACATACTGAACGATTTCGCCATCACGGCGAATCAGACAATGAGCGGAAACGCGAAGATGCGCGATTTCGGCAAAAAAGGGATGGGCATTGGGATCAATTGTTCCAGTGAATAGTGCGTCAATCCACGGACCGCCAAACTCGCCGGGCGGCAGGCTGATATTGTGCACCACCAGTAACGAAGGGACTTCATCATCCGGGCGGCAATCGTGGTGCGGAGAAGGAACGCGTCGCGCTTCCGCCAGCCAGCCCTTGTCTAACAACATGCTGAATCTCCTTTTGAGTGGTGCTTATAGCCGCTTCAGAGTAGCATGTTTCTACCTTATGATTCGTTAGCAATTTGGAGTTTTATCATGCCGCCTCGCCGCTATAACCCTGACTACCGACGTGACGCGCTGTTGGAACGTATTAACCTGGATATCCCAAACGTTGTCGCCCAGGCGCTGCGCGAAGATTTAGGCGGTGAAGTGGATGCCAGCAACGATATTACGGCTCAACTTTTACCGGAGAACAGCCGTTCTCATGCCACGGTCATCACCCGTGAAGACGGTGTTTTTTGTGGCAAACGCTGGGTTGAAGAGGTCTTTATTCAACTGGCTGGCGACGATGTCAGCATCACCTGGCACGTCGAAGACGGCGACAGCATCAAGGCGAACCAACCGCTGTTTGAGCTGGACGGTCCCTCGCGCGTGTTACTGACCGGCGAGCGTACCGCGCTGAACTTCGTGCAGACCCTGTCAGGTGTCGCCAGCGAAGTGCGTAAGTACGTTGATATCCTGGAGGGCACAAAGACCCAACTGCTGGATACACGTAAAACCCTGCCTGGGCTGCGTACCGCGCTGAAATATGCCGTACTCTGCGGTGGCGGCGCGAATCATCGCCTGGGGCTTTCGGATGCCTTCCTGATCAAAGAGAACCACATTATTGCGTCTGGTTCCGTGCGGCAGGCGGTGGAGAAAGCCTTCTGGCTGCATCCGGATGTGCCTGTAGAAGTCGAAGTGGAAAACCTCGATGAACTGGACGACGCGCTGAAAGCCGGTGCCGACATCATCATGCTGGACAACTTTGAAACGGAACAGATGCGTGAGGCGGTAAAACGGACCAACGGCCAGGCGCGCCTGGAAGTTTCCGGCAACGTGACCAACGAAACGCTGCGGGAATTTGCCGAAACTGGCGTCGATTTTATCTCCGTGGGTGCGCTAACCAAGCATCTCCGGGCGCTGGACCTGTCCATGCGCTTCGCTAACGCGTAATCATTATACGGCCTGATAACGCGCTGCTTATCGGGCCTGTTTATTCCTTTCAATCGTTAAAATCCTCGTCGAGCCTCGCAATCTCATTGCTTGCGACTGCAAACCGATAATATTCTTCTGAACCCGCCTTCCCGATTCATTTTTTGCTGCTCGCCTGGCGTACCGGCGTTTGCCAAAGTGACGTTCACTCACTCAAGGAGCGAACAATGGATAAACAACGCGGATTTACCCTTATTGAACTGATGGTGGTGATAGGCATTATTGCCATCCTCAGCGCCATCGGCATTCCGGCCTATCAGAACTATCTGCGCAAAGCGGCGCTAACGGATATGCTGCAAACCTTTGTCCCATACCGCACTGCTGTAGAACTCTGCGCCCTGGAGCATGGTGGCACAGACACCTGCGACGCAAGCGTCAACGGGATTCCCTCTCCCACAACAACGCGCTATGTCTCAGGTATGAGCGTCGAAAATGGGGTGGTTTCGCTTACTGGTCAGGAAAGCCTGAACGGGCTTAGCGTCATCATGACCCCTGGGTGGGACAAAGCAGAAGGCATTACGGGCTGGACGCGTAACTGCAACATCCAGAATGACAGCGCGTTAAAACAGGCCTGCGAAGACGTCTTTCGCTTCGATAGCCATTAAGGAAGCGCCATGAACACGACACAACTCAGCGCGCTGTGCCAGCGCTACCAGGGGATATTACTTGATGCCAATAACGATGTGGTACACATTGCCGTCGAAGATGCCCCTTCTCATGAACTGCTGGACGCCCTGCATTTTGCCACGACTCGCCGCATTGAGATTGCCTGCTGGACGCGCCAGCAAATGGAGCAACACCAGCATCACGCCTCACCCGCGCTGCCGTCCGTGGTGCCTGAGAGCAGCGTCAGCGCGGCGGTTTTACTGGATAACACATTACAAAGTGCGCTGGCGAAACGGGCCTCAGATATCCACATAGAGCCTGCAGAGCATCACGTCCGTCTCCGCTTACGCGTGGACGGCGTGCTACATAGCTTACCCAATATCGCCAAAGAGACCGGTATCGCCCTGACAGCACGTTTAAAAGTGTTAAGCCATCTGGATATCGCGGAACACCGCTTGCCGCAGGACGGGCAATTTACCATTGAGTTGAACGGCGCTGCCGTCTCGTTTCGTATCGCCACCCTTCCCTGTCGTTATGGCGAAAAGGTAGTGCTACGGTTGCTGCATCAGGTAAATCAGGCACTGGATGCCTGCACGCTGGGTATGCACGACACGCAACTCTCTGCCTTCCTCCACGCCCTGCAACAACCTCAGGGGCTGATCCTCGTCACTGGCCCCACGGGTAGCGGTAAAACGGTAACGCTTTATAGCGCGCTGCAAACGCGAAACGCACCGGAGGTGAATCTGTGCAGTGTTGAGGATCCGGTGGAGATTCCCCTCGATGGTATCAATCAGACGCAGATCCATCCCCGTGCCGGGCTGACCTTTCAGGGCGTATTGCGGGCACTGCTACGCCAGGATCCGGATGTCATCATGGTAGGTGAGATCCGCGACGGCGAAACCGCAGAAATTGCTATTAAGGCCGCACAGACCGGGCATCTGGTGCTTTCCACGCTGCATACCAACTCAACCTGCGAAGCGCTGGTACGCTTACAGCAGATGGGGGTGGCGCGCTGGATGCTCTCTTCCGCGTTAACCTTAGTGGTCGCGCAACGGCTGGTCAGAAAACTGTGTCCGCACTGTCGACGGCTGAGTGACGATCCCCTTCGCTTACCGCCCGCATGGTACCCAACGCCGCTACCCCGCTGGCAGGCGGTTGGCTGCGAACACTGCTATCACGGCTTCTATGGTCGTGCGGCGTTGTTTGAATTACTTGCGATCACCGCTGAACTGCGTCATCAGATTGCCAACGACGCCTCAGCCGCAACGCTGGAAGCCCATGCAAAACAGGCAGGAATGAGCACACTCTTTGAAAGCGGATGCCGCGCCGTCGATCAAGGGCTGACGACGTTTGAGGAACTGGTGCGCATTCTGGGTATGCCAGATGATCACTAAAAAGCTGTGGTACTGGCAGGGAATGAATCACGATGGCCTGCCCGGAGAGGGAACTCGTTGGGCGGAAAACCGACTCGTGTTGATGCAGGAACTTGAACAGCATCAGATAATACCTTTGCGCGTGAAATCCTTACGCGTAAAGCGTGCGCTCTGGCGCCATGACAAATCCACGGAAGTGATTCACCAGCTCGCGACGCTGCTAAAAGCGGGGCTAACGCTGTCTGAAGGGCTGGAATTGCTTGCCGGACAGCAACCGAGCAAGCAGTGGCAAGCCCTGTTAGGGAGCCTTGCAAACGAACTGGAACACGGTACGCCGCTCTCCAGCGCGCTGGCACAGTGGCCTGACGTGTTTCCACCGCTGTATCAGGCGATGATACGCACCGGAGAGCTAACCGGGAAACTGGATGAATGCTGCTTTGAACTCGCCCGGCAGCAGAAGGCGCAAAAACAGTTAACCGATAAGGTCAAAAAAGCACTGCGCTACCCCATCATTATTTTAACGATGGCGGTCATGGTGGTGGTGGCGATGCTCCACTTTGTCCTGCCTGAATTTGCCGCCATTTACCGGACCTTTAACACGCCGCTACCTGCTCTCACTCAGGGGATCATCGCGTTTGCCGACTGGAGTCAACGCTGGAGTGGGCTGATTGTCCTGATGCTCGTCATGCTAATTGCAACCAACAGCCTGCTGAGCCGAAAGCCCGGCTGGCAAATGCTGCGCCAGAGAGGATTACTCCGCATGCCCGTGATGGGCCAGTTGATAAGGGGTCAGAAGCTCACACAAATTTTTACCATCCTCGCGCTAACGCAGACGGCGGGGATCGCATTTTTACCCGCGCTTGAGAGCGTGAAAGAGACGATTCAGTGCCCTTACTGGGCACTGCGCCTGGCACAGGTACAGCACGATATCAGTACCGGTGTGCCCGTCTGGCAGGCACTCAAAAATGCGGAAGAATTTAGCCCATTATGTCTGCAACTGGTCAGGACCGGAGAAGCCTCTGGCTCGCTGGATATCATGTTGCGCAACCTTGCCCGTCATCATGATGAACATACCCAGGCGATGGCTGACAACCTGGCGGCACTACTGGAACCCGCGCTGCTGGTGATTACAGGGCTTATCATCGGCACACTGGTCGTGGCGATGTATTTACCGATTTTCCATCTGGGCGATGCGATGAGTGGCGTGGGATAACGAAGGAAGTCGACAGCAGAACTGGCGCTCCATGCAGCGCCAGTTCCTGGGGAGGGTTACAGGCTATTGAAAACGCGGTTTTCTTGTTCCTGAACCCGGATAAACGTCGTACGTTTGGTCAGCTCTTTCAAACGAGAGGCACCGACGTAGGTACAGGCTGAACGCAGGCCGCCGAGAATATCACGCGCGGTGTTCTCCACCGGGCCACGCAGCGGCAGCTTGACGGTTTTCCCTTCCGCAGCGCGATACTGCGCAACGCCGCCGACATGACGGGTCATGGCGGATTCAGAGCTCATGCCGTAGAACAGCATGAATTTTTCGCCGTTTTCTTCAACGATTTTACCGCCACTCTCTTCGTGGCCAGCCAGCATACCGCCAAGCATCACGAAATCAGCGCCGCCACCGAATGCTTTCGCCACATCACCAGGCATGGTACAACCGCCATCGCTGACAATCATCCCACCCAGACCGTGCGCCGCATCAGCACACTCGATCACCGCAGACAGTTGCGGATAACCAACACCGGTTTTCACACGCGTAGTGCAGACAGAGCCCGGACCAATACCGACTTTAACGATATCCGCGCCAGACAGAACCAGTTCCTCACACATTTCGCCCGTGACCACATTACCGGCGCAGATGGTTTTGGTCGGCCAGGCTTCACGCGCTTTCGACACGAACTGAACAAAGTGTTCGGAGTAGCCATTGGCAACATCGATGCAGACAAAGTTCAGTGCCGGATCCAGCGCCAGAATCTGTTTGGTCTTCTCGAAATCCGCATCGGACGTACCGGTAGAGACCATGACGTGCTTGAGTACATCGGCTGATGCCGTGCTCACAAAAGCCGTCCAGTCTTCAACGGTGTAATGCTTATGAACGGCGGTCAGCACATCGAAAGAGGCAAGAGCCGTTGCCATCGCAAATGTCCCGACGGTATCCATGTTGGCAGCAATAATAGGTACGCCGGACCAGGTCTGACCTGAATGTTTAAAGGTGAATTGACGTTCCAGCTCAACATCGGAACGACTTTTAAGGGTAGAACGCTTAGGGCGGATAAGAACGTCTTTAAAACCTAACTTCAGATCTTCTTCAATACGCATGTGCGGATTCCTGGGGTTAAGGGCTATTAGTATGAGAGCGCAACTCCAGTGACGCTATCATACGCACTAATCAATGCCGCGCAAGACTGCGAAATTCTCTTTTTTTACGCTACAATCCCATAAATTTACCTGGCGAATAGCGGGCACGCCCAGAGTCATCATCGCCAGTGTACGTTCAACTTTCAACCAATTGATTATCATAATGAATTCCCGGGAACCGAGCTTATGAGGTATACAGTAGCCTTAACTGGCGGCATTGGCAGTGGTAAAAGCACCGTTGCGAATGCCTTTGCTGACCTCGGAATTCAGATAATTGACGCCGATATTATTGCCCGCCAGGTGGTCGAACCGGGCAAGCCTGCGCTGGATGCGATTGCGGCGCATTTTGGCCCTGAACTGATTGCCGCAGACGGCACGCTGCATCGTCGACTGCTTCGCGAACGGATTTTTGCTGATCCGCAAGAGAAGGCCTGGCTCAGTGCCTTGCTTCATCCGCTCATCCAGCAGGAGACCCAACGTCAGTTGCAACAGGCAACGTCTGCATATGTGCTGTGGGTGGTGCCATTACTGGTTGAAAACGGCCTTTATCGCCAGGCCAATCGCGTACTCGTGGTGGATGTCACCCCCGAGACGCAGCTTGCCCGGACCATGCAGCGCGATGACGTTACGCGCGCACACGTTGAACAGATTCTCGCTGCTCAGGCGACGCGTGAAGCACGCCTTGCCGTGGCAGACGATGTTATTGATAATAATGGCGCACCAGATTCCATCATGTCGGATGTCGCCCGCCTGCACGCACGTTATCTCCAGCTTGCGTCGCAGTTTGTCTCACAGGAAAAACCGTAATGCACACCCAGGTCCTTTTTGAACACCCTCTCAATGAGAAGATGCGCACATGGTTGCGCATTGAGTTTTTGGTTCAACAACTCTCTGCACGCTTACCGATTGCAGAGAGTTCAGATGCCCTGCATTTCTTTCGCAATGCCGGAGATTTGTTGGACGTATTCGAACGTGGTGAAGTGCGTACAGAATTACTGAAAGAGCTTGAGCGCCAGCAGCGTAAACTTCAGGCATGGACAGAAGTCCCGGGCGTCGACCAGAGCCGTATTGATGCTCTGCGCCAGCAGTTAAAAACGGCCGGCAGTATTTTGATTTCCGCGCCGCGCATGGGACAATTTTTGCGTGAGGATCGGCTGATTGCCCTGGTCCGCCAGCGTCTGAGTATTCCCGGCGGTTGTTGCAGCTTTGATTTACCGACGCTGCATATCTGGCTGCATATGCCACAGGCACAGCGTGATGCGCAGGTCGATAGCTGGCTTGCCAGCCTGCGCCCGCTGAATCAGGCGCTGACTCTGATCCTTGATTTAATTCGCAACTCAGCACCGTTTCGTAAACAAACCAGCCTGAATGGCTTTTATCAGGACAACGGGGAAGACGCAGACTTACTGCGCCTGCATTTGCCGTTGGGTTTACAGCTTTATCCGCAAATTTCCGGCCACAAGAGCCGTTTTGCGATCCGTTTTATGCCGCTCGATAGCGACAATGGCGTGGTGCCTGAGCGCCTCGATTTCGAACTGGCCTGCTGTTAAGGAGTTATGATGTCTGAGACGATCACCGTAAATTGCCCCACCTGTGGCAAAACGGTTGTATGGGGTGAAGTCAGTCCATTCCGTCCGTTTTGTTCCAAACGTTGTCAGTTGATCGATTTAGGTGACTGGGCCGCAGAAGAGAAACGCATTGCCAGCAGCAGCGATCTTTCCGACAGCGACGACTGGAGCGAAACGAAAGAGTAAACAGAGACGGTGTGGGGATCATACTCCCCCACCGTGCGTCGGCGTCGCCTCATCCGGCCTACAGGTTTTGTTTTAACTTCGCAATCACGGGCTCATTCGCCGGAGGGAAATCCTCTGCCTGCAACATCCCGGCGGCAATCCATTTTCCAGGCTGCCCCTCTTTTCCCCACGGTTCACCTTTCCAGCTTTCCACCAGCCAGAACCACAGCGTGATATGCCTGTCCGGAAACTGATACTCCAGCTTCTCGAAAAGCGTGGCACCTACCGGCGTAATGCCCACCTCTTCCTGTAGCTCGCGGCTCAGCGCCTGCTCCGGCGTCTCTCCGGCCTCAATCTTTCCGCCTGGAAATTCCAGTTTATTCGCCATATGCGCGTCGGCCGCACGCTGGGTGATAAAGATTTCGTTATACGGATTACGAATAATCCCGACCGCGATGTTCAGTTTTTTCATATTGTCGTACCCATAAAAAAGGCGCAGTATCCTGCGCCTTCAGACATCGTTATTATGCAGACCTTAGCTCAGACGGCCGTGGCACTGTTTGTATTTTTTACCAGAACCACACGGGCACGGATCGTTACGACCTACTTTACGCTCGCCCGTTTGTGCCGCCAGATCGGCCGCCGCGGCGCTGTCGTCGTCCTGATGGCTTAGCTGTTGCATCTGCGCTAAACGCTCCGCCTCTTCACGACGCTGCTGCTCCATGGCTTCAACTTCTTCCGGCATGCGAACTTGAACTTTGCTCAGCGTACTGATCACTTCGTATTTCAGTGATTCCAGCATAGAGGCAAACATCGAGAAGGATTCGCGCTTATATTCCTGCTTCGGATCTTTTTGCGCATAGCCACGCAGATGGATACCCTGACGCAGGTAATCCATCGCCGCCAGGTGCTCTTTCCACAGGGAATCAAGCGTTTGCAGCATGACGCCTTTTTCGAAGTGACGCATCATCTCTGCGCCAACCACTTCTTCTTTGCGCTGATACACGTCGATGGCCTGCGCCAGAATACGCTCACGCAGTGTCTCTTCATGCAGTTCTGGTTCTTTATCCAGCCATTCTGCGATCGGCATCTCCAGATCGAAGTCATTTTTCAGGCGTTCCTGCAGACCCGGGATATCCCACATTTCTTCCAGAGACTGCGGCGGAATGTAGGCATCAATCGTGGCTTTGAACACGTCTTCACGAATGCTGTTGATGGTTTCACTAACGTCGCTTACATCCAACAGTTCGTTACGCTGGGTATAGATCGCACGACGCTGATCGTTGGCAACATCATCGTATTCCAGCAGTTGCTTACGAATATCGAAGTTGCGGCTTTCCACTTTACGCTGCGCGTTAGCAATCGCTTTGGTGACCCACGGGTGCTCAATGGCCTCACCCGGTTTCATCCCCAGTTTACGCATCATGCCGGACACGCGGTCAGAGGCAAAAATACGCATCAACGCATCTTCCATTGACAGGTAGAAACGCGAAGAACCCGCATCACCCTGACGACCGGAACGACCACGCAGCTGGTTATCGATACGGCGAGATTCATGACGCTCAGTACCGATGATGTGCAGACCTCCGGACGCCAGCACCGCTTCGTGGCGAACCTGCCAGTCGGCTTTAATCTGTGCAATCTGCTCTGGCGTTGGGTTTTCCAGCGCGGCCACTTCAGCCTGCCAACTACCGCCCAGCACAATATCGGTACCACGACCAGCCATGTTGGTGGCGATGGTCACCGCCGCCGGATAGCCCGCCTGCGCGACGATGGCCGCTTCGTTGGCGTGGAATTTTGCGTTCAGAACGTTGTGCTTGATGCCCGCTTTGGTCAGTTCGTTAGAAACCACTTCGGATTTCTCAATGGAGATAGTCCCCACCAGTACCGGCTGACCATTGGCGGTACGCTCTTTAATATCTTCAATAATGGCCTGAATTTTTTCCGCTTCGGTCATGTAGACCAGATCCGGCATATCTTTACGGATCATCGGACGGTTGGTCGGCACTACTACGGTATCCAGTTTATAGATTGAGCTAAATTCGAACGCTTCGGTATCTGCCGTACCGGTCATACCGGCCAGTTTTTCATACAGACGGAAGTAGTTCTGGAAGGTGATCGAGGCCAGCGTCTGGTTCTCGTTCTGGATATCCACGCCCTCTTTCGCTTCAACAGCCTGGTGCAGACCATCAGACCAGCGGCGGCCCTGCATGGTACGACCGGTGTGTTCGTCAACGATGATGACTTCGCCGTCTTTTACGATGTAGTCAACGTCCCGGGTGAACAGCGCGTGCGCGCGCAGCGCTGCGGTCACGTGGTGCATTAGCATAATGTTGCCCGGAGAGTACAGAGACTCGCCTTCATCCATGATGCCTTCTTTCACCAGCAGTTCTTCAATCAGTACCAGACCACGTTCAGTCAGGTTAACCTGGCGCGCTTTTTCATCCACAGAGAAGTGACCTTCACCCTGGAAGCTGTCAGAATCTTCTTTTTCCTGACGAATCAGGTGCGGGATGATTTTGTTCACTTTCTTGTACATTTCCGAGCTGTCTTCAGCCGGGCCGGAAATGATCAGCGGCGTACGCGCCTCATCAATGAGGATGGAGTCGACCTCATCCACCAGCGCATAGTGCAGTTTACGCTGTACGCGTTCTTCAGGGCTGAACGCCATGTTGTCACGCAGGTAGTCAAAGCCATATTCGTTGTTGGTGCCGTAAGTAATGTCGGCGGCGTAGGCTTCGCGCTTGGCTGGCGCAGGCATACCCGGCAGGTTGATCCCGACGGTCATACCGAGGAATTCGAACAGCGGACGGTTGTTTTCGGCGTCACGCTGCGCCAGATAGTCGTTCACGGTAACCACGTGAACACCTTTGCCGCTTAGTGCGTTCAGGTAAGCTGGCAGCGTTGCAGTCAGGGTTTTACCTTCACCGGTACGCATTTCCGCGATGCAGCGATCGTTAAGGACCATCCCACCGAGCAACTGAACGTCGAAGTGACGCATGCCGAACACGCGCTTACTGGCTTCACGTACGACAGCAAACGCTTCCGGGATTAGACTCTCCACGCTTTCGCCTTTTTCCAGACGCGCACGGAATTCACCGGTTTTCGCTTTCAGTTCGTCATCGGAGAGTTTTTCCATCTCCGGTTCCATGGCATTGATCACTGCAACCGCTTTACGCATACGACGTAACGTACGATCGTTACGGCTACCGAATACTTTCGTTAATAATTTGATTAGCATATTGAAATCTCAAACGCCCCGCGATGTGGGGTCATAATAATGTATTGAAGTTTATTGGGTTTTTTAGCTGAGGCGTTGAGGGCCGGCACGGATCCCCTGCGCCTGGCTGATCCAGGCGGGAACGGTGAATACGGCCTGAGTCGTAAAATGGGCATACGTTACGCGCGACACACTTGCCGGAGGCGTACCTTCCTGCGTCAGCATCGCGCTGAGCGTGTTCAGTAAGGCTAAATGGTGTGCCTGAAGCGGTAACGGTTCTTCAGCAACGGGCAGCACCTGCGGTGCCATTGCGAAGGAAAGATGACGGATGACCGTACGAATAGCATGCTGATGCCAGTAATCGACGGTGAAATTGGGGCGACGATTGCTCGCTTCCAGCTGCGCCAGTTGGCTGAAATTTACTCTAACGCGCTGTTCATGGCTACTGGCTGTCGCCTTTGCCGGCGTTGTTGGCTCAACGGCATTTCCGAGCGCGGGCAAGCCAAAACTCGCCGCGACCATCCCAAATAAGAGATGCGGCCAGAAGTAGCGTCTACCTAACTGTCGCCAGCGCGTCAGTATTCCACTCACGTTATTGCCATCCCAATCGTATTATTCAAAACGTTTTTTGCGCATAAATCTTATCATTAATGCGCAGGCACTACAGCAGTATTGATGAGAAGTTACAGGCAAAAGTGCTTAAGAAAGCAGCGTTCGCACGGCATCGCGATTCAGTACGCGAAAGAACACAACCGAAAGGCGCTTTTGCCAACAAGGCAGGGAAGAAAATGCCAAAAAAAACGACTGGCTTACCTGGCCGGAGAGAGTGCCAGATTAACCAGTCGAATTTATGCGACAACCTGTGTCGTTATGCCAGTACGGTCGAAGGCGCTTTGAAAGCCAGCGGCAGTTCTGCGTCGTCCTGGAAGGTCACATATTCCCAGGCTTCCTGTTTTGCCAGAACAGCCTGTAGCAGTTTGTTATTCAGCGCATGACCGGATTTGTACGCGGTAAATGCACCGATAATGTTGTGACCACACATGAACAGGTCGCCAATGGCGTCGAGCATTTTGTGACGAACGAATTCATCTTCAAAACGCAGGCCGTCTTCATTCAGTACGCGATAATCGTCAACAACGATGGCACAATCGAAGCTGCCGCCCAGGCACAAGCCACGGGACTGCAGATATTCGATATCACGCATGAAACCGAAAGTACGCGCGCGGCTGATCTGGCGCATGAACGCATCAGCAGAGAAATTCATCGCATAGCGCTGAGTGCTGGAGTCGATCGCCGGATGGTTAAAGTCGATGGTGAAATCCAACGTAAAACCATTGTACGGTCTGAACTCAGCCCACTTGTCGCCATCTTCGACCCGAACGGTCTCTTTGATGCGAACAAATTTCTTGGCACTGTTCAGTTCTTCAATACCGGCATCAAGCAGCAGGTAAACGAACGGAGCAGCACTGCCATCCATGATCGGGATTTCCGGAGCATCGACTTCGATAACAATGTTATCGATACCCAAACCCGCCAGAGCAGCGTTAAGGTGCTCAACGGTTGAAATCCGTACATCATGCTCATTAACCAGACATGTACAGAGCATGGTATCACGCACAGATTTGGCATCGGCCGGGAAATCTACCGGTGGATTCAAGTCGGTGCGACGATAGATGACCCCGGTGTTGGCCGGCGCAGGGCGTAATGTCAGGGTGACTTTCTTGCCGGTATGTAAACCGACACCAGTCGCCTGAACGATACGTTTAAGTGTCCTTTGTTTGATCATCGTATAATCTCGCCAAATTACCTATCCAACCGAAGTGTACTATACATTCGGTGGGCCAGTTTAGCACAAAGAGCCTCGAATCCCAAATTCCAGCCAATTCTTAATCGGCTTGCTTGCGCAGGAACGCAGGGATATCCAGATAATCCGGCTCTTTCGCGGTTTGCGGCGTATTATCGTTCACCACTTTCGCGACCGGTTTCTGCTCTTGCGTCAACGGCGCCATGCCATGCTGCTGGTAACGATCCATCACCGGCTGCTGCACCTGTTTATTGGTGACCAGGGTGATTTCAGGACGCTTGTCCATACCGATACCGGTAGCAACAACGGTCACGCGCAGCTCGTCGTTCATATCCGGGTCCAGAGAGGTACCGATCACCACGGTCGCGTTATCCGATGCAAAGGCACGGATGGTGTTACCCACGGTTTCGAACTCATCCAGACGCAGGTCGAAGCCCGCCGTGATGTTGACCAGTACGCCACGCGCGCCAGACAGATCGATATCTTCCAGCAGCGGAGAAGAGATCGCCATTTCAGCAGCTTCTTCTGCACGGTCTTCACCGCTCGCCACACCAGAGCCCATCATCGCGTAGCCCATTTCGGACATCACGGTGCGCACGTCAGCAAAGTCGACGTTCATCAGGCCCGGACGGGTAATCAGTTCCGCGATGCCCTGAACAGCGCCTTTCAGCACGTCGTTCGCCGCGCCAAACGCGTCGAGCAGGGAGATACCACGACCCAGCACTTTCAGCAGTTTGTCGTTCGGGATGGTGATCAGCGAGTCCACATGCTTGGACAGCTCAGTGATCCCCTGCTCCGCGAAAGCCATACGCTTTTTGCCTTCAAAATTGAAAGGCTTGGTCACGACCGCAACGGTCAGGATCCCTAAATCTTTAGCTACTTCAGCAACCACTGGCGCTGCACCGGTACCGGTACCGCCGCCCATGCCTGCTGCGATAAACACCATGTCTGCACCGTCAAGCGCTGCACGCAGAGCTTCACGATCTTCATCTGCTGCATTGCGACCGACTTCCGGGTTCGCACCCGCACCCAGACCTTTGGTAATACCGCTACCGATTTGAATAGTCTGGCCAACCGCCGTCTTGCGCAACGCCTGAGCGTCGGTATTTACCGCGAAGAATTCAACACCCTCAATGCGCTCGCGCACCATGTGTTCAACGGCGTTACCGCCGCCGCCACCGACGCCGATGACTTTAATCACCGCGTCGTTGGTCAGTTCCATAGGTTCAAACATAGTTTCTCTCTCCGTTGTGCCTGTCGCCTGAGGCCGTAATTTTCGCCGGCCTCATAAAAAATTAAAACTCTTTTCGCAGCCAGCTATTAAGACGTTTAATCCAAGAGCCAACTGAAGCCGTAACACGCTTTTCTACTTCAGCTTCACCACTTAAGTGGGACTCTTTCCCGTAGTGAAGCAGCCCCACCGCCGTTGAGTAATACGGCTCCTGAGCGTAATCCGTCAGACCGGTAATATTCAGCGGTGCGCCGATACGCACTTGCGTATGGAACACGCGTTGGGCACAGGCGGCAAGACCTTCAATTTGCGCCGCGCCACCGGTCAGTACAATCCCCGCCGCCAGATGATGTTTCACACCCTGCTGGCGAAGCTGTTCCTGTAATTGCAATATTTCTTCGTTGACCAGGTTGAGCAGTTCGGTATAACGCGGCTCAATCACCTCTGCCAGCGTCTGTCGTTGCAGACTGCGCGGCGGACGCCCGCCCACGCTTGGCACTTCAACGCTTTCGTCTTTCCCCACGATGGATCCCAGCGCGCAGCCGTGGCGAACTTTGATCGCTTCGGCGTCGCTCGGCGGCGTACCGAAGGCATACGCGATGTCGCTGGTGACCACATTCCCTGCATAAGGGATCACTTTGGTGTGGCGCAACGCCCCGCCAGTATAAACGGCGATGTCCATTGTACCACCACCAATATCGACGACGCAGACGCCCAGTTCGCGTTCATCTTCCGTCAAGACGGAATAACTGGCCGCCAGTCCGGCGAATATCAGTTGGTCAACTTTCAGGCCACAACGTTCCACAGCTTTAACAATGTTCTTCGCCATATCGTTGTGGCAGGTGATCAAATGCACTTTTGCCTGCATACGAACACCGGAAAGACCGACCGGATTTTTAATCCCTTCCTGATAGTCAATCGCATATTCCTGCGGGATGACGTGCAACACACGGTGCTCATCGCGAACACGCACTGATTTCGCGGTATGCACGACGTTTTCCACGTCTTCCTGCGTCACTTCTTCTTCCGAAATTGGCACCATGCCGATTTCATTCTGACAGCTAATGTGTTTGCCCGAAAGCGCCAGATAGACCGAGGAGATTTGGCAATCTGCCATCAGTTCTGCCTGGTCAATGGCGCGCTGTACGCATTTCACCACGGATTCGAGGTCGTTCACCCCGCCTTTATCCATCCCCCGTGATGGGCAACTGCCCACGCCAATGATATTGACCATACCGTCGGGCAGAACTTCCCCTACTAAAGCGGCGACCTTCGCGGTGCCAATCTCCAGTCCAACTACCAGTTTTCTGTCCGTCGCCTTGATCATTGTTGTTCTGCCTGTACCTGATTCTGTTGCTGATTAGATTCCTCAGGAGGCAAGGGAACCCACCCTACTGCCGCTCCTGAGTCATAACGCAAATCAACGTAGCTAATCCGTTTGCCATCGGTTTGCGCCTGCTGCTGTAAAACCGGATACAGTTCTACAAAGCGAGCCAAACGTTTCATCGTGTCGCCCCTGCCAAGATTGAGCTTAATATCGTTATTAAGCGTCAACTGCCAGGAACGACGAGCGGTCATTGCCGCCTCCTTCAGGGTAAACCGGTCCTTCGCCAACACCTGCGACATGTCACGATACCCTTGCAACACTTCACTCGCACTGCCTTCCGGGCCAGATAACATGGGTAAAACCTGCTTGCTGGTGCGATCGGCCGGCACGCTGAAGGCATTTCCTTCGGCGTCCACCATATGCTGATCATTCCAACGCGCAATCGGCACATATTCAACCAGATGAATCTTCAATTCATCGGGCCATTGCTTTCTGACGCTGGCCTGCTTGATCCACGGCAAGCGTTCGATCTGACTCTGGATGATATTCACGTCCTGGGTCATAAAGGTGCCGGGCGTACCCAGCGCCAGAATCGACTGGCGAATATCATCATTCTTCGTGTAATGGCGCTCACCGGTTAACACCAGCTTTGACAGCGGCAAACGCTGCGCATCTTCCATCCACCCCAACACCACCCAGCCGCTGACCAGCACGGTACACAGCACCGTCAGCAGGAAGAAAATACCTGCAAGACGCGTTCCATTATTGCGACGTGAGGAAGAAACCTCTTCATCACTGTTTCGCGTGTTCAGCGCAGCCTGCGACATATCAGTCCGCCAACTCCAGAATTCGTACTACCAACTGCGAGAAACTCATCCCCGCCTGACGCGCCGCCATCGGCACCAGGCTGTGGCTGGTCATACCCGGAGAGGTATTCGCTTCCAGCAGATAAAACTGGCCATCGTTATCCAGCATGACGTCAATGCGACCCCAGCCTTTACAGCCCAGGGTTGTCCATGCTTTCAGCACGACTGCCTGTAAAATATCTTCTTGCTCGCTTTCCAGACCTGCAGGGCAGAAATACTGTGTCTCATCAGACAGATACTTCGCCTCATAATCATAGAAGGTTCCGGCAGGTTGGATACGAATTGCGGGTAAAATTTCTTCACCCAGTATCGCGACCGTAAATTCCGGACCGCTGAGCCATTTCTCGATCAGAACTTCTTCATCATGCTGAAATGCCAGTGTTAATGCATCCTGTAAAGTGTCATATTCTGACACTTTCGACATTCCCACGCTGGAGCCTTCACGACTGGGCTTCACAATCAGCGGTAAACCCAGCGCAGAAATTTGCTTAACCAGTTCTTCGTCAAGACCTTTTTCAAACTGAGATCGCGTCAGCGCGACCCATGGCGCGACAGGTAATCCTGCCCCCTGCCACAGCAGCTTGCTGCGCAGTTTATCCATGGAGATCGCCGATGCCATCACGCCGCTGCCGGTATAAGGCAAACCAACCAGCTCCAGCAGTCCCTGTAAGGTTCCGTCTTCCCCACCACGGCCATGCAGGGCGATAAAGACTTTCTGAAAGCCCATTGATTTCAGCAGCGTCACGTCGACCTCTTTCGGGTCGACCGGATGTGCATCCACGCCGCCTTCCCGTAATCCGGCCAACACTGCCGCGCCGGAATTCAGCGACACATCACGTTCAGCAGAGGTACCGCCCAGCAGGACCGCGATTTTATCAGCCATGTTGTTCGTCCTCCTGAATTTGCGGCTTCAGTTTGATTTCGGCTAAGGAACGCGCGATTTTGCCGATATTTCCCGCGCCCTGTACCAGAATCAAATCGTTGCCGGTTAATACCGGTGCCAGCATTTCTGCGACCTGCGCCGGATCGGAAACCAGAATCGGGTCGATTTTACCGCGACCACGAATAGTGCGGCACAGCGAACGGCTGTCCGCTCCTGGAATCGGCGCTTCACCCGCTGCGTAGACATCCAGCATCAGCAACGCATCAACCTGGGTCAGCACGTTGGCAAAGTCGTCATACAGATCACGCGTACGCGTGAAACGGTGTGGCTGAAACAGCATCACCAGATTTTTGTCCGGCCATCCCGCCCGCGCCGCTTTAATGGTCGCATCCACTTCCGTCGGGTGATGCCCGTAATCATCCACCAGCATTGCCGTACCGGCTTTACCGTTCACCGGCTCGAGCGGGTACTCACCGAGGAAGTCGAAGCGCCGCCCGGTCCCCTGGAAGCTTTCCAACGCACGCAGGATCGCATCGTCTGCAATACCTTCTTCCGTCGCAACTGCCACGGCCGCCGCCGCGTTCAGGGCGTTATGGCGACCTGGCGCATTCAACGTGACGCGCAGGTCTTGCATCCCCTGGCGCAGCAGGGTGAAGTGCCCTTGCGGACCCACCTGCTGATAATCTTCGACGCGAACGTCTGCGTCATCGCTAAAGCCATAAGTAGTGGTCTGACGGCCCACGCGCGGCAAGAGCTCGCGGATCACCGGATCGTCAACACACATCACCGCACGACCATAAAACGGCAGGTTGTGCAGGAAATTAATAAACGTCTGCTTTAAATTTTCGAAATCGCCATGGTAGGTATCCATGTGGTCGGCTTCGATGTTGGTGACAATCGCCACCATCGGCTGCAGATGAAGGAATGACGCGTCGCTCTCATCCGCTTCCGCAATTAAGTAACGGCTATGGCCCAGACGCGCATGCACGCCTGCCGCTTTCACCAGACCGCCGTTAACGAAAGTGGGATCCAGTCCCGCTTCCGCGTAAATACTGGAGACCATCGCGGTGGTGGTCGTTTTACCATGCGTCCCGGCAATCGCGATGCCGTGACGAAAACGCATCAGTTCCGCCAGCATCTCCGCGCGGCGGATCACCGGGATGCGCGCTTCGTGCGCCGCCACAATCTCCGGGTTATCAGCCGAGATGGCGCTGGAGACCACAACCACACTCGCATCACGCACGTTTTCCGGGCGATGGTTGAAATAAATCGTTGCTCCCAGGTTCGTCAACTGCTGCGTCACCGGGTTAGGCGCTAAATCTGAACCACTGATCTGATACCCTTCATTGGCCAGAACTTCGGCAATACCGCCCATCCCGGCACCACCGATGCCGACAAAGTGGATGTGCCGAACGCGACGCATTTCGGGCACGATAGAACGCAGTTTTGCCAGTTGTTGTGTATTCATTCTTTACGCCATTCACTTCTCAATTCAGGCGATGCAAAAGGCACCGCTACAATTACGCCCGGGCAGCCCGGATCACTTCATTTGCGACACGCTCGGTGGCATCCGGAATGGATGCAGCGCGGGCACGTTCTGCCATGGTTAACAAACTTTCTCGCGACCACCCGGACAGGGTGCTGGCGACGGCATCCACAGTAAACTGCGGCTGCTCGAGAATTTTGGCTGCGCCCGCTTTTTCCAGCGGCAGCGCATTCCAGTACTGCTGTCGGTCTTTATGTTGAAACGGCACAAACAGCGCCGGTAAACCGGCTGCGGCAATCTCACTTACCGTCAATGCGCCAGAACGACAGACCACCACATCGGCCCACGCGTAGGCGGCCGCCATGTCATCAATAAATTCCGTTACCTTATGCTGGGGTTGCCCCACGTCGGCATAGGCCTGTTCTACGGTCTGCTGCGCGCCTTTCCCGCTCTGATGCCAGATAGTCACCGCATCACCCAGTCTGGCGGCAACCTGCGGCAGGGTCTGGTTCAGCACGCGAGCGCCCTGCGATCCGCCGACCACCAGCACACGAATCGGACCTTCGCGTCCGGCAAGACGATCCTGCGGCAACGGCAGCGCCAATACGTCTGTACGTACCGGGTTCCCAACCACTTCCGCATTCGGAAACGCGCCAGGAAACGCCTGCATGACCTTGGTAGCAATTCTCGCCAGCCATTTATTCGTTAACCCGGCGATACCATTTTGCTCGTGCAACACGACTGGAATGCCCAGTGACCACGCGGCCAGACCGCCGGGACCGGAAACATACCCGCCCATCCCCAGCACCACATCGGGGTTAAAACTTTTCATGATTGCGCGCGCCTGACGCCATGCGTTGAAAATACGCAAAGGGGCGGCCAACAGCGCTTTCACGCCTTTTCCGCGCAATCCGGAGATACGGATAAAGTCAATATCGATGCCATGCTTAGGGACTAAATCCGCTTCCATACGGTCTGCGGTACCCAGCCAGCGAACTTCCCAGCCCTGGGACATTAAATGGTGCGCGACCGCCAGTCCCGGAAACACGTGTCCGCCGGTACCGCCCGCCATCACCATTAACCGCTTCGCTTGACCACTCATCGTGAACCTCGTGTAAACGCCTGTGCTTTTTCCAGGCGCGTTTCATAATCAATTCGCAACAAAAACATGATGGCCGTCGACATAATCAGCAAACTCGAGCCACCATAACTGATGAGCGGCAGCGTCAGACCTTTAGTTGGCAGCATGCCTGCCGCCGCACCGACGTTCACCAGAGCCTGAAAACTAAACCAGATACCGATGGAACAGGCCAAAAATCCGGAAAAACGGTGGTCGATCTCCAGCGCTTTGCGGCCAATCGACATCGCGCGAAAAGCGACGAAGAATACCATTAAAAGCGCCAATACCACACCGATATAACCCAGTTCTTCCCCAATGATGGCGAAGATAAAGTCCGTATGCGCTTCCGGCAGATACTCCAGTTTCTGTACCGAGTTGCCCAGCCCCTGCCCCCACATTTCACCGCGACCGAATGCCATCAGTGACTGGGTAAGCTGATATCCGCTACCAAACGGATCTTCCCACGGGTTCCAGAACGAGGTTACGCGGCGAATACGATACGGTTCGGCGAGAATCAGCAGTACGACCGCAGAAATCCCCATGCCGATAATGGCAATGAACTGCCACAACTTTGCCCCAGCCAGAAACAGCATCGCCAGCGTGGTCACGAACAGCACAACCACCGTACCGAGGTCAGGTTGCGCCAGCAGCAGGATCGCCAGTACCAGAATCACGCCCATCGGCTTTAAAAAGCCGCGCAGGTTATTACGAACTTCGTCAACCTTGCGCACCAGGTAGTTTGCCAGATAGCAGAACAGCGACAGCTTGGTAAATTCCGCAGGCTGAATACGCAGAGGACCTAATGCAATCCAACGCGATGCCCCGTTCACCGAACTCCCCACCACCAGCACGATCAACAGCATAATGATCGAGGCGATCAGCATCGTGGTACTGTATTTCTGCCAGAACTCCATCGGCAGACGCAGCGTGATCAGCGCCAGACAAAATGCCAGAAAAATATAGAGCGCATCACGCTTGGCAAACAGAAACGGATCGCCCGCCAGACGCTGCCCAACGGGCATGGATGCCGACGTCACCATGATGAAACCGATCGCCGCAAGGCCTAACGTCAGCCATAGCAGCACGCGATCGTACATGATCAGACTGTCAGAATCTTTGTCCCGTGAGGCCATCACCCAGCCTTTAAGCGCCGCAAAGATCCATCCCAGGATGCCAAATCCCGGCAGGCGCGGCAGTCTCAGGCGAGGGAGAGATAAACGCATCAACCCAGCTCCTTCGCCAGACGGGTAAAGACATCACCCCGTTGCTCAAAATTCTTAAACTGATCGAGGCTGGCGCAGGCCGGAGACAACAGCACCATATCGCCTGACTTCACGCGCGGCGCCAGCAGGCGCATCGCCTCTTCCATCGTCTCGGTTTGTTCCGCAATTTCCGGGCGCAGCGCCGCCAGTTGCGCGCCATCGCGACCAAAACAGTACAACCGCACGCGATCGCCTTCCAGATAACGACTCAGCGAAGAGAAGTCCGCCGATTTACCATCGCCGCCCAGCAACAGATGCAGCGTGCCATCAATATGCAGGCCGTTCAGCGCCGCTTCGGTGCTGCCGACGTTGGTCGCTTTCGAGTCGTTAATCCAGCGCACACCGTTATGATCCAGCGCTAACTGGAAGCGATGCGCCAGACCGGTGAACGTCGTCAGCGCTTTCAGGCTGCTGGCGCGCGGTAAACCTGCCGCATCCGCCAGCGCCAGCGCCGCCAGGGCGTTGGTGTAGTTATGCTGACCGGAAAGCTTCATCTCTTTCACGTTCAGCACTTTCTCACCCTTCACCCGCAGCCAGGTCTCGCCCTGCTGACGGTTAAGGTGATAATCGCCCATGTTGACGCCAAAGCTCACACAACGCGCATCGGCTCCACGAATCGGCATCGTCAACGCATCATCGGCATTGACCACACAGACTTTCGCATTCTCGTAAACGCGCAGTTTTGCCGCGCGATACTGTTGTAAACCAAACGGATACCGGTCCATGTGATCTTCAGTAACGTTCAGAATAGTGGCCGCGGCCGCCTGCAGGCTGAACGTGGTTTCCAGCTGGAAGCTGGAGAGTTCAAGGACATACAGTTCGCGTTCTGCATCCAGCAGCATCAAGGCGGGCAGGCCAATGTTGCCGCCAACGCCGACGTTCACACCTGCCGCTTTCGCCATTTCACCCACCAGCGTCGTGACGGTGCTTTTCCCGTTCGAACCGGTGATCGCCACAATCGGTGCCTGCGCTTCACGGCAAAACAACTCGATATCGCCAACAATCTCAACGCCCGCATCAGCCGCTGCGCTCAGTGACGGATGCGCGAGGGCGATACCAGGGCTTGCCACAACCAGATCCGCCGCCAGCAGCCAGTCGTCGTTCAGACTGCCGACATGACGCTCTACCGCCTCCGGTAACTTATCCAGTCCCGGCGGTGTCGCACGGGTATCCATCACGCGAGGGGTTACGCCACGAGCGAGGAAAAAGTCCACGCAAGAGAGTCCGGTTAACCCCAGACCGATAATGACGACGTTTTTACCCTGGTAATCAGCCATGATTAACGTACCTTCAGCGTTGCCAGGCCAATCAGGACCAGCATCAGCGAAATAATCCAGAAGCGCACAATCACGCGCGGTTCCGGCCAGCCTTTCAGTTCATAGTGGTGATGAATCGGCGCCATGCGGAAGATACGCTGCCCGCGCAACTTGAAGGAACCGACCTGCAATATCACCGACAAGGTCTCCACGACAAATACCCCACCCATGATCACCAGCAGGAACTCCTGACGCAGCAGCACGGCGATAATGCCAAGCGCGCCGCCCAGCGCCAGCGATCCGACGTCGCCCATGAAGACCTGCGCCGGATAGGTGTTAAACCACAGAAAGCCTAAGCCCGCGCCGACAATCGCCGTACAGACGATTACCAGTTCGCCGGCATGACGTAAGTACGGAATATGCAGATAGTTAGCAAAATTCATGTTACCGGTCGCCCACGCCACCAGCGCGAATCCCCCCGCGACGAAGACGGTTGGCATAATCGCCAGACCATCCAGACCGTCAGTCAGGTTCACCGCATTGCCGGTGCCGACAATCACGAAATACGCCAGCAGAACGTAGAACAGCCCCAACTGCGGCATGACGTCTTTGAAGAACGGCACCACCAGCTCTGTCGCTGGCGTGTCTTTCCCGGCGAGGTACAGTGCGAAAGCAACACCCAGCGCAATGACCGACATCCAGAAGTATTTCCAGCGCGCAATCAGGCCCTTGGTGTCTTTGCGGACCACTTTGCGGTAGTCATCGACGAAGCCGATAATGCCGTAACCAATCAACACCACCAATACGCACCAGACGTACGGGTTTGACGGATAGGCCCACAGCAGAACGGAAATAACGATCGCCGTCAGGATCATGATCCCACCCATCGTCGGCGTGCCGCGCTTGCTGAAGTGGGACTCCGGACCATCGTTACGTACAACCTGACCGAAGGAGAGTTTTTGCAGACGGGCGATCATGCGCGGGCCCATCCACAATGAGATGAACAGCGCGGTCAGCAGGCTGACAATGGCGCGAAACGTCAGATAGGAAAAGACGTTAAAGCCGGAATAATATTTGACCAAATGTTCGGCCAGCCAAACTAGCATGATCCTTTCTCCTGTAATGCGCGTACGACCTCTTCCATGGCGGCACTACGTGAACCTTTCACCAAAATGGTAATTATCTGTTGCTCTGCAATCAGCGTCTGCAGACGCGCGATCAGCGCGGCTTTATCCGCAAAATGTTCGCCGACGCCACTCGCATCGCTGATAGCCTTGCTCAGTTTCCCTGAACTCAATACGCAGTCGATGCCTGCCGCTTTCGCCGCCTCACCGACCTGCACGTGGCAGGCTTCGCTTTCTGCGCCCAGTTCGGCCATATCGCCGACAACCAGCACACGGTAACCCGGCATTTCGGACAGCACCTGTACCGCGGCGGTCATTGACCCGACATTGGCGTTATACGAATCATCAAGCAGCAGTTGGTTTTCCGCTAACTGGACAGGGAACAGACGGCCCGGTACCGCTTTTAAATTTGCCAGACCGGTTTTGATCGCCTCCAGCGTCGCGCCAACAGCCATCGACAACGCTGCCGCCGCCAGGGCATTGGCGATATTGTGACGTCCGGGCAATGGCAGCAGTACATCAATGCTTCCGCCAGGCGTTTGCAGTAAAAATTCGGTGCCATGTGACGTCACATGGACATTGGTGGCAGTGAAATCGCTGTTGGTGGCATTCGGTGAAAAACGCCAGACTTTTCGATCGCCGATAATGTTCTGCCAGTTCAACCAGTCATTGTTATCGGCATTCATAATGGCAATGCCGTTTTCAGGCAGACCGGTAAAAATTTCGCCCTTCGCCTTCGCCACTCCAGCCAGCGAACCGAAGCCTTCCAGATGCGCCGCCGCCAGGTTGTTGACCAGTGCCGCTTCCGGACGCGTCAGGCTGACGGTCCAGGCGATTTCGCCCTGGTGGTTGGCACCTAACTCAATGACCGCATAGTCATATTCCTGGGTTAAGCGCAGCAGCGTCATCGGTACCCCAATGTCGTTATTCAGGTTGCCTGCGGTATAGAGCGTATTGCCACACTGGCTGAGAATCGCCGCCGTCATCTCTTTCACAGAGGTTTTACCGGACGAGCCGGTTAACGCCACCACGCGTGCCGGAACCTGAGCGCGAACCCACGCAGCCAGTTCGCCGAAGGCCAGACGGGTGTCTTGCACAATCACCTGTGGCAAATCAACCGCCAGCGGACGGCTAACCAAGAGCGCGCCCGCCCCCCCCTCTTTTGCCTGTTCGGCAAAATCGTGAGCATCAAAACGTTCGCCTTTGAGCGCCACAAACAGGCAGCCCGGCGTCAGCTTACGCGTATCGGTGGTGACGGCATCGAGGGACAGATCGTCCCCTTTCAGTTCGCCGTCGAGAATACCGGCGAGTTGGCTGAGCGTTACGCGAATCATGCGATCACCCCCAACAGGCGCGCCGCAGTTACGCGGTCGGAATAGTCGAGAC
>NZ_JBFWLF010000011.1:0-32941 GCF_050252275.1 Citrobacter sp.
GCCCGCTGCTGCTGTGTCTGCTGTCGATTGGCATTGGCGCGCTGGCGGGAACCGTCGTCACGCTGCTGTTCTTCGGTGAACTGCATCTGATGACGCTGGTGATGAGCATGAGCATCATCGGCATCTCCGCCGACTACACGTTGTATTACCTGACCGAACGGATGGTGCATGGCGCGGAAACCTCGCCCTGGCAAAGTCTGGCAAAAGTGCGAAATGCCCTGCTGCTGGCGCTGCTGACCACCGTCGCGGCCTACCTGATTATGATGCTCGCCCCCTTCCCCGGCATTCGCCAGATGGCGGTATTTGCGGCGGCAGGGCTGAGCGCCTCGTGCCTGACGGTGATTTTCTGGCATCCGTGGCTGTGTCGCGGGCTACCGGTGCGTCCGGTTCCGGCGATGGTACTGATGCTGCGCTGGCTTGCCGCCTGGCGACGCAATAAAACGCTCTCCGTCGGTTTGCCGGTGGCACTCGCGCTTTTCTCACTGGCTGGTCTGACGACCCTACGCGTGGATGATGATATCTCCCAGTTGCAGGCGCTGCCGAAGCACATTCTGGCGCAGGAAAAAACCATTACCGCGCTGACCGGACAGAGTGTCGATCAGAAGTGGTTTGTGGTGTACGGCGACTCCGCACAGCAGACGCTGGAACGGCTGGAAGCCTTTGTCCCCGCGCTGGCGCTGGCGAAAAAAGAGGGTCTGCTCAACGGCTATCGCACGATCCCGTTGAATTCACTGACCCGTCAGCAGCAGGATCTCGCCTTGCTGATAAACGCTGCGCCCACGGTCATTCAGGCCCTGAACAACGCCGGGCTGACGACGGTCAATCCCGATCTAACCCCTATGCCGGTAACCGTTGACGCCTGGCTTGCCAGCCCGGCCAGCGAAGGTTGGCGACTGTTGTGGTTGAGCCTGCCTCACGGCGAAAGCGGTGTACTGGTGCCCGTGGAAGGCGTGACCCAGAGCGCTGCGCTCAACGCGCTTAGCGAGAAATATCCCGGCGTCGCGTGGGTCGATCGCAAAAGCACCTTTGACAACCTGTTTGCACTGTATCGCAACGTACTGACCGGTTTATTGTTTATCGCGCTGGCGGTAATTGCCTGCGGCGCGATCGCGCGGTTAGGCTGGCGCAGAGGATTGGTCAGCCTCGTGCCGTCGGTGCTCTCTTTGGGTTGCAGTCTGGCGGTGCTGGCATTGAGCGGGCATGCGGTCAATCTGTTCTCGCTGTTGGCGCTGGTGCTGGTTCTGGGGATCGGCATTAACTACACGCTGTTTTTCAGTAATCCGCGTGGGACGCCTCTCACTTCCCTGCTGGCTATCACGCTGGCGATGATGACCACTCTGCTGACGCTCGGCATGCTGGTCTTTAGCGCCACCCAGGCGATCAGCAGTTTTGGCATTGTGCTGGTCAGCGGCATTTTTACCGCGTTCCTGCTTTCCCCTCTGGCGATGCCGACGAAAAGAGAGAAAAAACGAAAATGATTAAACACCTTTTTGCCGGATGGCGGCTACGCCTTATCCGGCCTGACAGGTCAACAGGTTGGCGTAGGCCCGATAAGCGTAGCGCCATCGCGCAGTTAGCGCTGGGCCTCTTTGCGCTGTTACTCACCGGCTGCAGCCACTCGCCAAAAGATCAGCAAGGCCGCCCGCAGGCGTGGCTGGAGCCAGGTACGCGGGTGACGCTGCCTGCGCCGGGCATCTCTCCGGCAGTGAACGCTCAGCAGTTGCTCACCGGTCGCTTTAACGGCAAAACCCAGTCGCTGCTGGTAATGCTGAATGCCGATGATAAAAAAATCACGCTGGCGGGGCTGTCGTCGGTGGGTATTCGTCTGTTCCTCGTCACTTACGATGACAAAGGGTTGCACACCGAGCAGTCCATCGTGGTTCCACAATTGCCGCCCGCCAGTCAGGTGCTGGCTGACGTCATGCTCAGCCACTGGCCGATTAGCACCTGGCAGCCGCAGTTGCCGAAAGGCTGGACGTTGACGGACAGCGGCGACAGGCGTGAACTGCGTAATGCTCGCGGCACGCTGGTGACCGAAATCACCTACCTGAACCGCAAAGGCAAGCGCGAGCCGATCAGCATCGAACAGCATGTCTTTAAATACCACATCACCATTCAATATCTGGGTGACTGATATGATTTACATTTCTGCGGTGGGCATGATTAACGCGTTGGGCAACGATACCGATGAAATCGCCGCCAACCTGACGCATGGCGTTGCACCCGGCATGCGCCCGCGCACCGGCTGGTTACAGGGGCATCCGCACGCGGTACTTGCTGGCGTGGACGGCGAACTGCCCGCCATCCCGGATGACTTTAGCGCCCACCGTTCGCGCAACAATCAGCTGCTGCTGGCGGCGCTCAGGCAGATCCAGCCGCAGGTGGATGAGGCCATTGCGCGCTACGGTCGCGATCGGGTTGCGGTGGTGCTCGGCACCAGCACGTCCGGTCTGGATGAAGGCGACACGCACGTTAACCTGACGCTGAACGGCGAAGAGAGCCATCACTGGCAGTACGCGCAGCAGGAACTGGGCGACCCGTCGCGCTTTCTCAGCCACTGGCTGAAGCTGGACGGCCCGGCATTCACCCTCTCCACCGCCTGCTCCTCCAGCGCTCGCGCTATCATCAGCGGACGCCGCTTAATTGAATCCGATCTCGTGGACGTCGCCATCGTCGGCGGCGCAGATACCCTGAGCCGGATGCCGATCAACGGCTTCCACAGTCTCGAATCGCTCTCGCCGACGCGCTGTCTGCCGTTTGGCCGTGACCGAAGCGGTATTACTATTGGCGAAGGCGCGGCGCTGATGCTGTTGACCCGCGAGCCACAGCCCATCGCGCTGCTTGGCGTAGGGGAATCCAGCGACGCGCACCATATTTCGGCACCGCATCCGGAGGGCGTTGGGGCCATTCGCGCCATCCAGCAGGCGCTGGACGATGCCGGTCTCACACCCGAACAGGTGGGTTACATCAATCTGCATGGCACCGCCACGCCGCTGAACGACCAGATCGAATCCAGGGTGGTCAACGCGCTGTTTGGCGAGCGCGTCCCGTGCAGCTCGACCAAACACCTGACTGGCCACACGCTGGGCGCGGCAGGGATTACCGAAGCGGCGCTCAGCATGCTGGTTTTGCAGCATGACCTGCCTCTGCCAGTACAGGACTTTAGCCTGTCGCCGCGCGATCCGGCGCTGCCGCCCTGCGGCATCATCGAGCAACCTCAGCCGCTTGAACGCCCGTTTATCTTGTCGAATTCGTTCGCCTTTGGCGGCAATAACACCAGTATTCTGCTCGGGAGAATGTCATGAGCCACTATTTATCACCCGGCGAATACCTGCCGCACGACGCGCCCATGCTACTGCTCGACGAGGTCGTTTGTGTACGCGAAGAAACCGCCGTTTGTTGCGTCACCGTAACAAGCGGCGGCGTTCTCGCACCGTTCCTTGATCCGCAAGGCAATTTACCCGGCTGGTTCGCACTGGAACTGATGGCGCAGACTGTCGGCGTCTGGTCCGGCTGGCACCGCCATCAGCAGGGTCAGGGAGCGATCTCACTCGGGATGGTGCTCGGCGCGCGCGAACTGATTTGCACAGCCGGCGTTCTGCCCGCAGGAAAAACCGTATCCATTACCGTTAAGTTGCTGATGCAGGACGACCGTTTCGGCAGCTTCGAATGCGCGATTACCGCCGACGAAGAGACACTGGCGACAGGCCGCGTTAATACCTTCCAGCCATCGGCAGAAGAACTTCATTCTCTATTTCAACAAGGAGCGTCCGCATGAGTCGTTCAGTTTTAGTTACCGGCGCCAGCAAAGGCATCGGTCGCGCAATCGCCCGCCAGTTGGCAGCGGACGGCTTTGTGGTCGGCGTCCACTACCATCGTGATGCACAGGGCGCGCAGGAGACGCTGGATGCCATTCTCGCCGTCGGTGGCGCAGGGCGTCTGCTCAGTTTCGACGTGGCGAACCGCGAGCAGTGCCGCGAAGTACTGGAACAGGATATCGAGGCGTATGGCGCATGGTACGGCGTAGTCAGCAATGCAGGCGTTGCCCGCGATGCCGCCTTCCCGGCACTCAGCGACAGCGACTGGGACACGGTGATCCACACTAACCTCGACAGTTTTTATAACGTCATTCAGCCGTGCATCATGCCAATGATCGGCGCGCGCCAGGGCGGTCGGATTATCACCCTGTCGTCGGTGTCCGGCGTAATGGGCAATCGTGGGCAGGTAAACTACAGCGCCGCCAAAGCCGGGATTATCGGCGCCACCAAAGCGCTGGCGATTGAACTCGCGAAACGCAAAATAACCGTCAACTGCATCGCGCCGGGGCTGATCGACACCGGAATGATCGAAATGGAAGAGGCCGCGTTGAAGGAAGCGATGGCGATGATCCCAATGAAACGCATGGGTCAGGCGGACGAAGTCGCCGGGCTTGCCAGCTATTTGATGTCGGATGTGGCGAGCTACGTCACCCGTCAGGTGATTTCTATCAATGGAGGGATGTTATGACACGTCGCGTGGTGATAACGGGCATGGGCGGCGTCACCGCCTTTGGGGAAAACTGGCAGGATGTTTCCGCCAGACTGCGGGCCTATGAAAACGCCGTGCGCAAAATGCCGGAGTGGCAGGTTTATGAGGGGCTACATACCCTGCTGGGCGCGCCGATCGATGATTTCACGCTGCCGGAGCATTACACCCGTAAGCGCATCCGTGCGATGGGTCGCGTGTCGTTGATGTCCACCCGCGCCACCGAACTGGCGCTCGAACAGGCTGGACTGATTGGCGACGACGTGCTCACCAACGGGGAAACGGGTATTGCGTATGGCTCATCCACCGGCAGTACTGGCCCGGTGAGCGAATTTGCCACCATGCTGACCGAAAAGCACACCAATAACATTACCGGCACCACCTATGTGCAGATGATGCCGCACACCACCGCCGTCAATACCGGGCTGTTTTTCGGCCTGCGCGGACGCGTGATCCCCACCTCCAGCGCCTGCACGTCCGGCAGCCAGGCGATTGGCTATGCGTGGGAAGCGATTCGCCACGGTTATCAAACCGTGATGGTAGCAGGCGGCGCGGAAGAGTTGTGCCCGTCGGAAGCGGCGGTGTTTGATACGCTGTTCGCCACCAGTCAGCGCAACGATCAACCGAAAACCACGCCGTCGCCGTTCGATGAACAGCGCGATGGGCTGGTGATTGGCGAAGGCGCCGGGACGTTGATCCTTGAAGAACTGGAACACGCCAAAGCACGCGGCGCGACGATTTACGGTGAAATCATCGGGTTTGCCACCAACTGCGACGCCGCGCATATCACCCAGCCACAACGGGAAACCATGCAAATTTGCATGGAACAGTCGCTGAAAATGGCAGGATTAAACGCGCTGGATATCGGCTATATTTCCGCACACGGCACGGCGACGGATCGTGGCGATATTGCGGAAAGTCAGGCGACTGCCGCAATTTATGGCGATAATGTGCCAATCTCCTCGCTGAAAAGTTATTTTGGGCATACCCTTGGTGCCTGTGGCGCGCTGGAAGCCTGGATGAGTCTGCAAATGATGCGTGAAGGCTGGTTTGCGCCTACGCTAAACTTAAAACAGCCCGACGCCAACTGCGGCGCGCTGGATTACATCATGGGTGAAGCCCGCAAGATTGATTGTGAATTCTTACAGAGCAACAACTTTGCGTTTGGCGGCATCAATACGTCCATCATCATTAAACGTTGGTCCTGACATGTATCGGATCGTACTGGGAAAAGTTTCGACACTCAGCGCAGGCACCTTGCCGTCTGCGTTAACCGATCTGGCGCCGCAGGGTCCGCGACGCGCACGCTGGCTGGCCGGTCGCGTTCTGCTTTCCCACACCCTCTCGCCGCTGCCGGAGATTGTTTACGGCGAACAGGGGAAACCCGCGTTTTCACCCGAGACGTCGCTGTGGTTCAACCTGAGCCATAGCGGTGACGATATCGCCCTGCTGCTGAGCGACGAAGGCGAAGTGGGTTGCGATCTCGAAATCATCCGCCCACGCGCCAACTGGCGCTCGCTGGCAAATGCGGTCTTCAGCCTCGGCGAACATGCCGAAGTGGAAGCGGAACATCCGGATCGGCAGCTCGCCGCCTTCTGGCGCATCTGGACGCAAAAAGAGGCAATCGTGAAACAACGCGGCGGCAGCGCGTGGCAGATCGTCAGCGTCGACAGCACCTTTGACTCCGGGCTTTCGCTGAGCCATTGCCAGCTCGATAACCTGAGCCTGGCCGTCTGCACTCCCACGCCCTTTACCCTGAACGCAGACGCGGTGCAGTGGCTGGAAACGGTCTGACATCGCAAACATACGATTTTCGTATAATTCGCGTGTTTGACCGCTCTTCTCTTGATCCAGAACACGTCAAAAGTATGATGATTCTTTAGAATCGTCATACTCATAAAGTCGTACCTCTACATCATTCGGGATCACCATTTTGTCCAGACTACGCCGCACACTTTTTGCGCTGCTGGCCTGTGCGTCATTCCTTACGCACGCCGCTGCCACTGATGAAATTACGACCGCCTGGCCGGTCAACGTTGGGCCGCTTAACCCTCATCTGTATACCCCTAACCAAATGTTCGCCCAGAGCATGGTTTATGAGCCGCTGGTAAAGTATCAGGCCGATGGTTCGGTCATTCCGTGGCTGGCAAAAAGCTGGACCCACTCGGCGGATGGCAAAACCTGGACGTTTACCCTGCGTGATGATGTGACCTTCTCAAATGGTGAAGCGTTCGACGCCCATGCGGCGGCGGAAAACTTCCGCGTGGTGCTCGATAACCGCCAGCGTCACGCCTGGCTGGAACTCGTCAATCAGATCGTCGATGTGAAAGCGCTCGACAAAAACCAGCTCCAAATCACCCTGAAAAGTGCCTATTACCCGTTCCTGCAAGAGCTGGCGCTGCCGCGCCCGTTCCGGTTTATCGCGCCGTCGCAATTTAAAGACAACGAAACGATGCGCGGTATTAAAGCGCCGATTGGCACGGGGCCGTGGGTACTGAAAGCATCGAAGCTCAATCAGTACGATGTGCTGGTACGCAACGATCGCTACTGGGGTGAAAAACCACAGATTCAAAAAATTACCGTCAAAGTGATCCCGGATCCGACGACTCGCGCCGTCGCGTTTGAAACAGGCGACATCGACCTGTTATACGGTAACGAAGGGTTGTTGCCGCTCGATACCTTCGCCCGCTTCAGTCAGAACCCGAACTACCGCACCCAGCTTTCTCAGCCGATTGAAACGGTAATGCTGGCACTCAACTCAGCGAAAGCACCGACCAATGAACTGGCAGTACGTGAAGCGCTGAACTATGCGGTGAACAAGAAATCGTTGATCGACAATGCGCTGTACGGCACGCAGCAGGTCGCCGACACGCTGTTTGCACCTACCGTTCCTTATGCCAACGTTGGCCTGAAGCCACGTCAGTACGACCCGCAGCAGGCGAAAGATCTGCTTGAAAAAGCCGGCTGGACGCTCCCCGCAGGTAAAGATATTCGTGAGAAAAACGGTCAACCCCTACGCATTGAGCTGTCATTCATTGGCACCGACGCGCTGAGCAAATCGATGGCGGAAATTATTCAGGCCGATATGCGCCAGATTGGCGTTGATGTTGCACTTATTGGCGAAGAAGAGAGCAGTATTTATGCCCGTCAGCGCGACGGACGCTTCGAAATGATCTTCAACCGCACCTGGGGCGCGCCGTATGACCCGCACGCCTTTATGAGTTCGATGCGCGTGCCGTCACATGCGGATTACCAGGCTCAGCAGGGGTTAGCTGATAAAGCGTTAATTGATAAAGAGATTGGTGAAGTACTGGAAACCACCGATGACACCCAGCGTCAGGCGCTGTACAAAGACATCCTGACCCGTCTGCACAACGACGCGGTCTATCTGCCCATCAGCTATGTCTCGATGATGGTGGTCGCCAGACCTGAACTGGGCACAATTCCGTATGCGCCTATCGCCTCTGAAATCCCGTTTGAACAGATTAAACCGGTGAAACCCTGATGTTGCGTTATGTACTGCGGCGCATTCTGCTGCTGATTCCGATGATTTTCGCCGCCTCGGTGATTATCTTTCTGATGCTGCGCCTGGGCACCGGCGACCCGGCGCTCGACTATCTGCGCTTATCGAACCTGCCGCCGACGCCGGAAATGGTGGCCTCAACCCGCGTGATGCTGGGCCTTGATCAGCCGCTTGTCGTGCAGTACGGCACCTGGCTGTGGAAGGCGCTGCATCTGGATTTTGGCATCTCGTTCGCCACCCAGCGCCCGGTGTTGGATGACATGCTGAATTTCCTGCCTGCGACGCTGGAGCTGGCGGGCGCGGCGCTGGTGCTGATCCTGCTGACTTCCGTGCCGCTCGGTATCTGGGCGGCGCGTCACCGCGACCGTCTGCCGGATTTCGTCGTGCGACTGATTGCCTTCCTCGGCGTGTCGATGCCGAACTTCTGGCTCGCCTTCCTGTTGGTGATGTTCTTTTCGGTCTGGCTGCAATGGCTGCCCGCAATGGGCTACGGCGGCTGGCAGCATCTTATTTTACCCGCGGTATCGATCGCCTTTATGTCCCTGGCGATCAACGCCCGACTCCTGCGCGCCAGCATGTTAGAAGTCGCAGGGCAGCGTCACGTCACCTGGGCGCGCCTGCGCGGGCTGAACGACAAACAAACCGAGCGCCGCCATATTTTGCGTAATGCGTCGCTGCCGGTCGTCACCGCGGTCGGGATGCACATCGGCGAACTGATTGGCGGGACGATGATTATCGAGAACATCTTTGCCTGGCCGGGCGTCGGCCGCTATGCCGTGTCGGCGATATTTAACCGCGACTACCCGGTGATTCAGTGCTTTACGCTGATGATGGTGGTGGTCTTCGTGGTCTGTAACCTGATTGTTGATCTGCTGAACGCCGCGCTGGACCCACGCATTCGTCGTCATGAAGGAGCGCACTCGTGAACTTTTTCCTCTCTTCACGCTGGTCGGTTCGTCTGGCCATGATTGTCATCGCCCTGCTGGCGGTGATTGCGCTGACCAGCCAGTGGTGGCTGCCGTATGATCCGCAAGCGGTCGATTTACCCTCGCGCCTGTTGGCCCCCGACAGCCAGCACTGGCTGGGTACGGACCATCTGGGACGCGACATTTTCTCTCGCCTGCTGGCGGCGACCCGCGTGTCGCTGGGTTCGGTGATGGCCTGTCTGCTGCTGGTGCTGGCGCTGGGACTGATTGTTGGCGGCAGCGCCGGACTGCTGGGTGGTCGTGTCGATCAAGCCACCATGCGCGTCGCCGATATGTTTATGACCTTCCCGACCTCCATTCTTTCATTCTTCATGGTCGGCGTGTTGGGCACGGGACTCACCAACGTGATTATCGCCATCGCCCTGTCACACTGGGCGTGGTATGCGCGGATGGTGCGCAGCCTGGTCATCTCTCTGCGTCAGCGCGAGTTTGTTCTCGCATCACGGCTTTCCGGCGCAGGTCATGTCCGGGTATTCATCGACCATCTGGCCGGGGCGGTGATCCCGTCTTTGCTGGTGCTGGCCACGCTGGATATTGGACATATGATGCTGCACGTTGCCGGGATGTCTTTCCTCGGCCTTGGCGTGACGGCACCGACGGCGGAATGGGGGGTGATGATTAACGACGCCCGCCAGTATATCTGGACTCAGCCGCTGCAAATGTTCTGGCCGGGGCTGGCGCTGTTTATCACCGTGATGGCCTTCAACATGGTGGGTGACGCCCTGCGCGATCACCTGGATCCTCATCTGATCACGGAGCATGCCCACTGATGCCACAGCACATTGAACTGCAAAACATCGCTTTAGAGGCCGATCGCCCGCTGGTGCACGGTGTGTCGTTAACGCTCAAACGCGGACGTGTGCTGGCGCTGGTGGGTGGCAGCGGTAGCGGTAAATCATTGACCTGCGCGGCGGCGCTTGGGTTTTTGCCCGCTGGTGTGCGCCAGACAAACGGAACGCTGCTCGCTGACGGCAAACCGGTGTCGCCTCGATCCCTGCGTGGGTTCAAAATTGCCACCATTATGCAAAATCCGCGCAGCGCGTTTAATCCCCTGCATACGATGGCGACCCACGCACGGGAAACCTGTCAGGCGTTGGGTAAACCGGCAGATGACGCCACGCTCGTCAACGCCCTGCAAGCCGTGGGCCTGGAGCAGGCCGATCGCGTGCTGAAGCTCTACCCGTTCGAGATGAGCGGCGGCATGCTACAACGCATGATGATCGCGATGGCGGTACTGTCCGATGCGCCGTTTATCATCGCCGATGAGCCGACCACCGATCTGGATGTGGTGGCACAGGCGCGCATCCTCGATCTGCTGGAGAGCATTATGCAGAGCCGGGCACCGGGCATGCTGTTGGTGACTCACGATATGGGTGTGGTCGCGCGACTGGCCGACGATGTGGCAGTGATGGATAACGGAAACATCGTCGAACAGGGTGACGTGGAAACCCTGTTCAGGGCACCCCAACACGCCATCACCCGCGGTCTGGTATCGGCACATCTCGCTCTGTACGGTATGGAGTTAGCCTCATGACTTTACTCAGCGTCACAGACCTTTCTCATCAGTACGCCCACGCCAGCCTGGGTGGAAAACATCAGCATCAGCAGGTGCTGAAAGCGGTCTCTTTGCATCTGAAAAGCGGCGAAACCGTTGCCTTGTTAGGGCGCAGCGGCTGCGGAAAAAGCACGTTAGCGCGTCTGCTGGTCGGTCTGGAATCGCCCAGTCAGGGAAGCGTAAGCTGGCGCGGTGAACCGCTGGCAAAACTGAACCGGGCTAAACAAAAAGCGTTTCGCCGCGATATCCAGATGGTCTTTCAGGATTCCATTAGCGCAGTGAATCCGCGTAAAACCGTCTGTGAGATCCTGCGTGAGCCGATGCGTCATTTACTCTCGTTGTCCAAAGCCGAACAGCTAACGCGAGTGCGCGAGATGCTTCACGCCGTCGATCTGGATGAAAACCTGCTGGATAAACGTCCGCCACAGCTCAGCGGCGGTCAGCTCCAGCGCGTCTGTCTGGCCCGCGCACTGGTGGTAGAGCCGAAACTGTTGATTCTCGATGAAGCGGTGTCGAATCTCGATCTGGTGTTGCAGGCAGGCGTCATTCGTCTGCTCAAAAAAATACAGCAGCAGTTTGGTACCGCCTGCCTGTTTATCACCCACGATCTGCGGCTGGTGGAACGATTTTGCCATCGTGTGATGGTGATGGAGGACGGGCAGATCGTTGAGACACAGACTGTGGGTGAGGCATTAACCTTTTCCTCCGAGGCCGGTCGTGTGCTACAAAAGGCGGTACTCCCCGCATACCCCGTGCGCCATCGCGCCATTTCGTAAGGTTGATATCTGATGCAACGAGTCACCATCACGCTTGATGACGATTTACTGGAAACGCTGGATAGCCTGAGCCAGCGCCGTGGTTACAACAACCGCTCCGAAGCCATTCGTGACATTCTGCGCGGCGCGCTGGCGCAGGAAACCACGCAAGAGCACGGCACCCAGGGCTTTGCGGTGCTCTCCTACGTGTATGAACATGAGAAGCGTGATTTAGCCAGTCGCATTGTCTCAACGCAGCACCATCACCATGATTTGTCCGTCGCCACACTGCATGTGCATATCAACCATGACGACTGTCTGGAGATTGCCGTCCTGAAAGGCGACATGGGCGATGTTCAACATTTTGCCGATGATGTTATCGCCCAGCGCGGCGTGCGCCACGGCCATTTGCAGTGTTTGCCGAAGGAAGAGTAAGCCTCAACGATGCCGCCGGGGGCGCTGCGCTTGCCCGGCCTGCCTTTGCACTCCCGTAGGCCGGATAAGACATCGTCGCCATCCGGCATCTGATTACGCCATCGTGCCAATCGTCTTTCTGAACCGCAGCAATGCGATCAGGAAGAACGCCGCGCCAATGGCGAGAAGCGTCAGAAACTGCGGCCAGACAATGCTGAACCCGGCGCCGCGATAGAGTATGGCCTGCGCAAGACTGACAAAATGCGTCGTTGGCATCGTCAGCATGATGTCCTGCACCACCTTCGGCATGCTTTCGCGCGGCGTGGAGCCGCCGGAAAGCATTTGCAGAGGCAAAAGCACCAGAATCATCAACAGCCCCAGTTGCGGCATGGAGCGCGCCAGCGTACCCATAAAAATGCCGATCGACGTGGTGGCGAACAGACTCAGCGCCACCCCCAACATGAACAGCGGAATGGACCCTTCAATTGGCACGCCGAGCGCCCCTTTCACCATCAACATCAGCGACAGCCCCGAGACCACCTGCACCACCAGTCCCATTGACCAGACTTTCGCCATCATGATCTCAAACGGGGTGATCGGCATCACCAGCAGGTGTTCCACCGTACCGTGTTCACGTTCGCGTATCAGCGCCGAACCGGTCAGCACAATCGCCAGCATGGTGATGTTATTGATGATCGCCATCACCCCGCCAAACCACGCCGGATCGAGGTTCGGGTTGAAGCGCATTCGGGTCTCCAGCGAAACCAGCGGTTCACTGTTATCGCGATAACGCGCGACAAAACTGTTCACTTCGCCGCTGATGATATTCTGGATGTAGCTGTTGCCAGTGAACGCCTGGCTCATGCGCGTGGCGTCAACATTCACCTGAATATCGGGTTGCCTTCCGGCCAGCACGTCCCGTTGAAAGTTTGGCGGAATATTGACCGCAAAGGTATAGCGACCCGCATCCAGCCCGGCATCCATCTCATCGGCGGTGATCATCTCCGGCGGTAAAAACCACGGACGGTAGAAGCTGTTGACGATACGATTCGAGAGTTGAGACTGGTCCATATCGGCAATGGCAATCGGCGCGAGATGCAGCGACCCCGGCAGCACGGTCGCGGAGGAGTACACCGAGACGGTAAAGGCAAACACGATCAGCGTCAGCATCGCCTTATCGCCCAACAGGCTGCGCAACTCCTTGATACCTAAATTATAAATATTGCGTAGTCGGCGCATCACCCCTCCTGTTTTTTCAGCAACAGTACGCTCAGCCCCATCACCACCGGAATGGCGATCAGCAGCGGTACAAACAGCGGCCAGAGATCGGTGAGATCCAATGCTTTCGAGAATGTGCCCCGGGCGATCGTCAGGAAATGGCTGGTTGGATAGATCTCGCCGATCCACCGTCCCGGTCCTTCCAGCGACGCCACCGGATCGATCATCCCGGAGAACTGCGTCGCCGGGATCAGGGTAATGATGGACGTGCCAAAAATCGCCGCAATCTGACTCTTCATGAACGTGGAGATCAGCAGCCCCATTCCCGTGGCGATGGTGACATACAATAGCGCGGCCAGGCTGAGCGTGAGGAAACTGCCCTTGTGCGGTACGCCAAACACAAACACCGACAGGGCGCACAGCAGCAGGAAGTTCAGCATCCCCAGCGCGATATACGGCAACTGTTTACCGAGCAAAAATTCACTGCGGGTGGTGGGTGTGACATACAGATTGATGATCGACCCCAGTTCTTTTTCCCGCACCACGCTCAGTGCGCTCAGCATCGACGGGATCATCATCAGCAACAGCGGAATGACCGCCGGAACAATCGCTGGCAGACTTTTCACATCCGGGTTGTAGCGATAGCGTGTTTCAATGGTCATGAGTCCACTCTGCCCTACTGGCGTCGGCTGGCGGCTCGCTACGTCCTGTAGCCAGCTCTGGTGCATCGCCTGCACGTAGCCTTTTACCGTCTCGGCACGGCTGGGCATGGCGCCATCCACCCAGACGCCAATCTCCACCGGCGTCCCGCGCGCAATGTCACGGCCAAAATTAGGTGGGATTTCGATGGCTACTGCCACCTCGCCGGAACGCATCCGCCGGTCGAGATCGTCATAGCTGGTCAACGGCGGTTGTTCAATGAAGTAGCGTGAGCCTGCCAGATTCAATGACCAGGCCTGGCTGCTGACGGTTTGATCGCGATCGAGCACGGCAAAACGCAGGTTTTCGACGTCCATGCTGATGCCGTAACCCATGATCAGCATCAGGATCACCGTGCCCAGCAGCGCCAGCGTCGAACGCACCGGATCGCGCCTGAGTTCCAGCGCTTCGCGACGACTGTAGCTGAACAATCGCCGCAGGCTGAATCCCTGACGCGGTGGCTTCGCCTCTTCATGCTTTGTGTCCACCGGCACAGAGGTTTCAGGCGCCGGGCCCGCAGCCTCCTGGAGCCAGGAGATAAACGCCCCTTCAAGGCTTGCAGCCCCGCGCCGCTCAACCAGTTCCTGCGGCGTACCGCTGGCGAGCACTTTTCCGGCATGCATTAACGACATACGGTCACAGCGCTCGGCTTCGTTCATAAAGTGAGTGGAGATAAAAATGGTCACTTTGTCCTGACGCGACAAATCGACCATCAATTGCCAGAACATGTCCCTCGCCACCGGGTCAACGCCGGAGGTCGGTTCGTCGAGGATCAACATTTCCGGGCGATGGATCACCGCCACTGCCAGCGACAGCCGCTGGCGAATGCCAAGCGGGAGCGACTCGGGCAACGAATCCTCAACCTCCGCCAGCATAAAACGTTCGCTCATCTCCTGAACGCGCCGGGGGATTTCCGCTTCGGGGATGTGAAACAACCGGGCGTGGAGTTCCAGGTTTTGTCGAACGGTCAGCTCGCTGTACAGGGAAAACGCCTGCGACATGTAGCCCACCCGACGGCGGGTGTCGATATCCTTCGGGTCGACTGGTTGACCGAACAGCCAGGCCTCCCCTTCACTGGCAGGCAGCAGCCCGGTCAGCATCTTCATGGTGGTCGATTTACCGCAGCCGTTGGAACCGAGGAAGCCAAAGATCTCCCCACGCGGGATGCGGAAGTTCACGTGATCGACGGCGACAAAATTGCCAAAGCGCATGGTCAGGTCTTTTGCCTCAATGGCGATCTCTTCCTGCTCTGCGTGATACGGCGGAATCACCACCGGCTGATACGCCTGCCGCTGCGCCTGCGGTAACAGGGCGATAAACGCCTGCTCCAGCGTCGCGCTGGCGGTTTTATCGCGGAGTTCCTGCGCGCTGCCGGTCGCCAGCACCTCGCCTGCGTTCATCGCCACCAGCCAGTCGAAACGCTCGGCCTCTTCCATATACGCCGTCGCCACCAGCACACTCATGTTGGTCTGCCGCTGACGAATATTCTCTATCAGATCCCAGAACTGGGCGCGAGACAGGGGATCAACACCGGTGGTCGGTTCATCCAGTATCAATAATTCCGGGTCATGGATCAGCGCACAGCACAGACCTAATTTCTGTTTCATCCCGCCCGAGAGTTTTCCCACCGGACGATCGCGAAACGGCGCCAGACCGGTGCTGTTCAGTAACTCCGTAATCCGCGCTTCGCGCTCGGCTTTGTCATGACCGAACAAACGGGCGAAGAAGTCGACGTTCTCATACACCGACAACGTGTGATACAGGTTTTTTCCCAGGCCCTGCGGCATCCACGCAATACGCGGGCAGACGTCACGACGGTGTTTCGGATCGCGCATATCGCCGCCCAACACCATGACGTTGCCTTGCTCAATCACCCGGGCGCCGGAAATGAGCGACAGCAGGCTTGATTTCCCCACGCCGTCGGGGCCGATCAACCCCACCATGCAGCGCGCGGGGATATCCAGCGTGATGTTATTCAGCGCCACCGTGGTCCCGTAATGCTGACTCACGCCGTCAAGGTGCGCCACGGGAGGAACGGGAACCAGCGCCAGAGCGGTCATTGCGGCAACCTCACCGCCAGCGAGTCAGGCCAGGGAAGCTGTTCGTTCAGTCTCACCCACGCCATGCCTGGCAAGCCGGTTTTGACATATTCCAGATGCTGCTGGAGTAATTCAGGGGGGATCCGCGCCTTGACGCGAAACATCAGCTTCAAGCGCTCATCGCTGGTTTCAACGGTTTTCGGCGTGAACTGCGCGACGCTGGCGACAAAACTGATCGTGGCGGGAATACGCAGGTCCGGCGCGGCATCAAGCACCAGACGGGCTTCACCGCCAATTTTCAGCAGACCTGCTTGTTCGGTGGGCAGAAAGAACGTCATGTAAACATCGCTGAGATCGACCATATTCAGCACCCGACCGCCCGCAGCCAGCACTTCGCCCGGCTCCGCCACGCGGTACTGAACCCGGCCATCACGCGGGGCTTTAAGCGCGCTGTCTTCGATATCCGCGACAATCCGCCGTTCGGTCGCCTGCGCGGCGTCGACGCGGGTTTGCGCCTGGATAATGCTGGTGCGCGCGGCTTCAATCGCTGCTTTCGTCGCAGAGACCTGCGCCTTTGCCGACTCCAGCGCCGCGCGTGCGCTTTCCGCGGCGGCGCGATCGTCATCCAGTTGTTGCGCCGAGACCGCGCCACGCTGGGAGAGCGAGCGGGAACGAACGTGACGTTTGGAGACGGAATCCAGCTCGGCTTCACGCTGTTTCACTACCGACTGGGCAGCGCGGGTTTCGCTTTGCCGCTGTTCGAGCAGCGCCCGTGCAGCCGCCACGGCGCTTTCGGCCTCTTTGATTTGTGCGATGGCTTCCAGCCGTTGCTCCTGCAACACGCGGGTATCCATCTTCGCCAGCACTTCGCCCTGGCGAACGAACTGCCCCTCAGTCACGAGGATGGTATCAATACGTCCGGCGATTTTGGTGGCAATGTCCACTTCCGTCGCCTCGATTCTGCCGTTGCTGGCAGCAAAACCGTCCGGTACGCCTGCGGGCCGTAGACCCCACCACACGCCAGCAGCGATCACCACCAGTGCGCCCACAACCCACCACGTCAGATGACGTTTAATGTTGTCCATAATCGACCCGCCATAATCCCTGTTAGAAAACAATGCGTGTCACAAAACCCCACTGAACGGGCGTTCAGCGGTATCTTCCCTCCGGGATGAGAAGGAAAAAGTGAGAGTAGCCGGGCGGCGTACAGACGTCATGACTGCGCTCGCCGTGAAGGAAAGTGAATGACAGAGAAGTGCGAAAAACGGGTAGTAATGTTGTCATCATCAGCGTTCCTGGCCGTAAATGAAACACGCATACTCATAGCTAGTATCAATGGAATACTAGCATCATTATGGGTGATGTCTATTCGCTTATGGTTGGTAATGATATACAGGGTGAATGACTTACTCCCCGGCAAGATCCTGTGCACATACCCAGGCGCTGGACCACGCCCACTGGAAGTTATAACCGCCCAGCCAGCCGGTGACGTCCATCACTTCGCCGATAAAGTAAAGACCCGGCACCTTGCGCGCTTCCATGGTACGTGACGACAGTTCGTGGGTGTCTACCCCGCCAAGCGTCACTTCTGCCGTGCGATAGCCTTCAGTGCCGTTCGGCTGTACGCGCCAGTCGGTCAACGTGTCGATCAGCGTCTGCTGGTCGCGCACGTTGAGCTGTTTGAGCGAGACGTCAGGGATCTGCCCGAGCTGTTGCAGGCACTCGACCAGACGCTTCGGCAGCAGCATCGCCAGTGTATTCTTCAGGCTTTGATTCGGATGGGCGCTACGCTGTTCGTTCAGTACGTCATTCAGTCTGACATCCGGCAGTAAATTTATGCTGACAAATTCACCGGGCTGCCAGAAGCTGGAAATTTGTAAAACCGCAGGGCCAGAAAGGCCGCGATGGGTAAAGAGCAGATTTTCACGAAAGACGGTACCGTCCTGTGCGGTGATGACCGACGGAACGGAAACGCCAGACAGCACCTGAAGCTGCTCCAGCAGCGGTTTGTGCAGGGTAAACGGCACCAGCCCGGCGCGGGTTGGCAGAACGTTCAGACCAAACTGTTCGGCAATTTTATAGCCAAACGGTGACGCGCCCAGACCGGGCATCGACAGTCCGCCGGAGGCAATCACCAGCTTTTTCGCACCGATAGTCGCCCCGTTCAGCGCCAGCGTAAAACCGTCGTCATCCCGCGCAACGCTCAGCACTTCACTGCGTAAGCGCAGGGTAACATTGCCTTTTTCACACTCCGCCACCAGCATATCGACGATTTGCTGTGCGGAGTCATCGCAAAAAAGTTGCCCGAGCGTTTTTTCATGCCAGGCGATGCCGTGCTTACTGACGAGATCGATAAAATCCCACTGGGTATAGCGCGCCAGCGCAGATTTGCAAAAATGCGGGTTTTGGCTTAAATAAGCCGCTGGCTCAACATAAAGGTTGGTAAAGTTGCAGCGACCCCCACCGGACATGAGGATCTTGCGGCCAGGCTTCTTTCCATTATCAATAAGCAGCACCCGACTGCCGGCCTGTCCTGCCTGTGCTGCACAGAACATACCTGCCGCGCCAGCGCCTATAATAATGGCATCAAACCTTTCCACTTTACGTTCCTCTCTGAATTCAGGGCGTGAATTGTAAAGTTATCTCAGTGGTCGCACCAGCGACAAAATCCTTAGGAAGAAGTATTTATATGAAATATATAAGATAATTCTTTATGGGCACTATTGTATTCAGACGTTAAATCAAAAAAAGTCTATATTTCACTTTGCCCGCGCCGCTAAAGTCACTGATAATGCGCCGCGTTCATGTCCTCAAGATGGCGTAACGTCCTATGCTACATTTGTTTGCTGGCCTGGATTTACATACCGGGCTTTTATTATTGCTTGCTCTGGCTTTTGTGCTGTTCTACGAAGCAATCAACGGCTTCCATGATACAGCCAACGCAGTCGCAACCGTGATCTACACCCGTGCGATGCGTTCGCAGCTTGCGGTGGTCATGGCGGCGGTGTTCAACTTCTTTGGTGTACTGCTGGGCGGTCTCAGCGTAGCCTATGCCATCGTGCATATGTTACCGACCGATCTCCTGCTCAACATGGGATCTTCGCATGGACTTGCGATGGTGTTCTCCATGCTGCTCGCCGCGATCATCTGGAACCTGGGTACCTGGTACTTTGGGTTACCCGCCTCCAGTTCCCACACGCTGATCGGCGCGATTATCGGCATCGGTTTAACCAATGCCCTGATGACCGGCACGTCAGTGGTGGACGCACTCAACATCCCGAAAGTCATCGGTATTTTTGCCTCGCTGATCGTCTCGCCCATCGTTGGCCTGGTGGTTGCAGGCGGCCTGATTTTCCTTCTGCGTCGCTACTGGAGCGGGACTAAAAAACGCGCCCGTATTCACCTCACGCCAGCGGAACGTGAAAAGAAAGACGGCAAGAAAAAGCCGCCGTTCTGGACCCGTATCGCCCTGATTCTTTCTGCTATCGGCGTGGCCTTCTCGCATGGCGCGAACGACGGTCAGAAAGGCATTGGTCTGGTCATGCTGGTTCTGATTGGTGTGGCGCCGGCGGGCTTCGTGGTAAATATGAATGCTTCGGGTTATGAAATCACCCGTACCCGTGATGCCATCAACAACGTCGAAATCTACTTCCAGCAGCATCCTGATCTGCTGAAACAGGTGACGGGCGTCGATCAGTTGATTCCGTCTCCGGAACCGGCCGCAACGCAGCCGGCAGAATTCCACTGCCATCCGGCAAACACCCTTAACGCGCTGGATCGCGCGAAGGCGATGTTGTCGAACAATGTGGAAAGCTATGACAAGCTGAGCGTTGAGCAGCGCGGCCAACTGCGTCGCATCATGCTGTGCATTTCCGACACGACCGATAAAGTGACGAAACTGCCGGGCGTGAGCGCTGACGACCAGCGTCTGCTGAAGAAACTGAAAACCGATATGCTGAGCACCATTGAGTATGCGCCAATCTGGATCATCATGGCGGTCGCGCTGGCGCTGGGTATTGGTACCATGATCGGCTGGCGCCGCGTGGCGACCACCATCGGTGAGAAGATTGGTAAGAAAGGCATGACCTATGCTCAGGGGATGTCTGCGCAGATGACGGCGGCGGTCTCTATCGGTCTGGCCAGCTACACCGGGATGCCGGTGTCCACCACCCACGTACTCTCTTCCTCCGTCGCGGGGACGATGGTTGTCGACGGTGGCGGTCTGCAACGTAAAACGGTGACCAGCATTCTGATGGCGTGGGTGTTCACATTACCCGCAGCGATTCTGCTGTCCGGTACCCTGTACTGGATCTCGCTGAAGCTGATTTAAGCGAAAAGAGAAAAGAAGTTACCGTAGCAAGCGGGTCAGGAAACTGGCCCGCTTTTTTTTGCTCAGTGCCAAATCAACAGGGCAATAAGACTGACCACCACGAGCCCACATAACGCGCTGGTCAGAATGAACTGACGACGTACCCGCTCACAGCGGCGGATAAACTCATCATCATGATGATCGCGGTAGCGCTGGGCGTAGATATACCACACCAGGCGTACCTGCTTATTGGGTTGGCCGTGCGAGGTGAAAAAGCCGCCCCCATCAACATACTGATAGAGCAAAGGATCGCAACCACGAAGTACCACGAGCAGCGCGCGTAGCGACGAGAAATAGCGCGCCATATTCACAATGCAAACAACACATAATGCCCAGAATAATGCAACGGTGCTTATCATACGACCTCCCCGGCGACCCGCCCACGGAGCTCCGCTCCGGGACTACCGCTCCCCGAAACTTGCCAGACAGTCAATGAAAAAGTACGACTAAAAACCGCTCGTTTTGAGCTTATCATCAGAGCGGCTCTCTAAATAGTGTAGGAGATCAGTTAATTTTTTTGCCAGAAGGTTAATCACTATCAATGCAATTATCTAAATATTTTGTTTAACTATTTGGTAAGCAAGGCGGATTGACGGATTATCCAGGTCGCTATACTGTAAGGATAGTCTCTACAATTCACTTCATCGCGGCTGAGCTAGCCCCGCGTAGACATATCGCACAGTTCGCAGGACGCGAGTGACGCAAGGTAGAAAAATCGCTAGCTGGCTGGTCATCGACAACTTTATGGAAGGAGTAATACTATGGCTTACAAACATATTCTCATCGCGGTTGATCTTTCTCCGGAAAGCAAAGTTCTGGTAGAAAAAGCCGTCTCTATGGCACGGCCGTACAACGCAAAAGTTTCCCTTATCCACGTTGATGTGAACTACTCTGACCTGTATACCGGCCTGATCGACGTCAATCTGGGCGACATGCAAAAACGCATTTCTGAAGAAACTCACCACGCACTGACCGAACTGTCCACCAACGCAGGCTATCCGATTACCGAAACCCTGAGCGGCAGCGGCGATCTGGGTCAGGTGCTGGTTGACGCCATCAAGAAATACGACATGGACCTGGTCGTTTGCGGTCATCACCAGGACTTCTGGAGCAAACTGATGTCCTCCGCGCGCCAGCTGATCAACACTGTTCACGTCGACATGCTGATTGTTCCGCTACGCGACGAAGAAGAATAAAACATCGCTAACCGGGTTATCCGGTCTTTCAGAGCGCCCGCCTTTGCGGGCGTTTTTGTTTCTGTCCTCTCCACAAACGATCAGTACAACCTCCCACCCCTCCAATCATAATTAGTGTGATCAACTGATTAGAACGAAATCAATCTGTATAATACTCTACGCTACCGGCTAATGGCCGCAGTCTATAACAGAGTCAGACTTTTTCGGCGCGTTTCGTATTACGCGTTCATACTTTTCGGGATGGCATTGAAAGGCGAAGCAATATGAATACATCTGCACCAACGGGTTTGCTGCAGCAACCCCGCCCGTTCTTCATGATCTTTTTTGTCGAGTTATGGGAACGATTTGGCTATTACGGCGTTCAGGGTATCCTGGCGGTTTTCTTTGTTAAGCAACTGGGATTCTCACAAGAGCAGGCGTTTATCACCTTCGGTGCCTTTGCCGCACTGGTCTACGGTCTGATCTCGATTGGGGGGTACGTTGGCGACCACCTGCTCGGCACCAAACGTACGCTGGTGCTGGGCGCGGTTGTGCTGGCGCTTGGTTACTTCATGACGGGAATGTCGCTGCTCAAACCGGACCTTATTTTTATCGCGCTTGGGACGATTGCCGTTGGCAACGGTCTGTTTAAAGCGAACCCGGCAAGCCTGCTCTCCAAATGCTATCCGCCAAAAGATCCACGTCTGGATGGCGCATTCACGCTGTTCTACATGTCGATAAACATCGGTTCGCTGCTGTCGCTGTCGCTGGCGCCGGTGATCGCAGATAAGTTTGGTTATGCCGTCACCTATAACCTGTGCGGAGCGGGGCTGATTGTCGCGCTGCTGGTCTATTTCGCCTGCCGCGGTATGGTGAAAGATATCGGTTCCGAGCCAGACCATCTGCCGATGAGCTTCCGCAATCTGCTGTATGTCCTGATTGGCACCGTGGCGATGGTCTTTCTCTGCGCCTGGTTGATGCACAACGTGAAAATCGCCAACCTGGTGCTGATTGTTCTGTCGATTGCGGTGACCATTATCTTCTTCCGCCAGGCTTTCAGGCTGGATAAAACCGGGCGCAACAAGATGTTTGTGGCGTTTATCCTGATGCTCGAAGCGGTACTGTTTTACATTCTGTATGCGCAGATGCCGACATCACTGAATTTCTTTGCCATCAATAACGTTCACCATGAGATCCTCGGTTTCACGATTAACCCGGTGAGCTTTCAGGCACTGAACCCGTTCTGGGTGGTGGTTGCCAGCCCGGTACTGGCGGCGATCTACACGCGTCTGGGTAGCAAAGGCAAAGACCTGACGATGCCGATGAAGTTTACCCTCGGGATGTTCCTGTGCTCGCTGGGCTTTCTGACCGCCGCAGCGGCAGGCATGTGGTTTGCCGATGCGCAGGGACTGACGTCACCGTGGTTTATCGTACTGGTTTATCTGTTCCAGAGCCTCGGCGAGTTGCTGATTAGCGCGCTGGGGCTGGCGATGGTCGCGGCACTGGTTCCGCAGCATCTGATGGGCTTTATTCTTGGGATGTGGTTCCTGACGCAGGCTGCTGCGTTCCTGCTGGGGGGTTACGTCGCGACCTTTACTGCCGTTCCGGAGAACATCACCGATCCGCTGCAGACATTGCCGATCTATACCGGCGTGTTCAGTAAAATCGGGCTGGTGACGCTGGCTGTCACCGTCGTGATGGCGCTGATGGTGCCGTGGCTGAACCGGATGATTAATACACCGGATACCGCGCAATAATCGTGATTGCCGGATGGCGGCTCACGCCTCATCCGGCCTACCCACACCGCGTCGTAGCCCGGATAGGCGCAGCGCCATCAGGCGGCCTGTTAATCCGCCAAAGGTGTACCGGCATAAATATCAAACCGGTGCCCTTTGGTTACCACCGCATTCGGCGTAGCAACATCCGCCAGCGGCGGCGCGTAGTCCGGGCGTTTCACCACCACGCGTTTGGTTGCGAGCTGACGTGCTGGTTCCAGCAAGCCGTCGGCGTCCAGATCCGGTCCCACCAGCGACTGAAAGACGCGCATCTCTTTTTTCACCAGCGCGCTTTTCTGTTTGTGGGGAAACATCGGGTCGAGATAGACCACCTGCGGACGCGGCGTGATATCCGTCAGCGCCGTCAGGCTGGAGGCATGGATCAGCTGCAGTCGTGCCTGCAACCACGGGCCGATTTCCGCATCGGCATAGCCGCGCGCCAGACCATCATCAAGTAGCGCCGCCACCACCGGGTTACGCTCCAGCATCCGCACATGACAGCCGACCGAGGCCAGAACGAATGCATCACGCCCCAGACCCGCAGTCGCATCGACGACATCTGGCAAATAGTCGCCTTTAACGCCCACCGCTTTTGCCACCGCTTCACCGCGACCGCCGCCGAACTTGCGGCGATGGGCCATCGCCCCGCCAACAAAATCCACGAAAATACCGCCGAGCTTCGGTTCATCGCGCTTACGCAACTCCAGATGCTCCGGTGTCAGCACCAGCGCCATCAGGTTGTCTTCGTCGTGTTCCAGTCCCCAGCGGGAGGCCAGAACAGATAAGGCGCCGTCTCCGGCGCCTGTTTCATCCAGTAAACAAATTTTCACTGAAGAACTAGCCTTTAATTCCGTAATGCTCAAGCATCGCGTCGAGCTGCGGCTCGCGGCCACGGAAACGTTTGAACAGTTCCATTGGCTCTTCAGACCCGCCACGCGTCAGGATGTTATCCAGGAATGACTGGCCGGTATCGCGATTGAAAATGCCTTCTTCTTCGAAGCGAGAGAACGCATCCGCAGCCAGCACATCAGCCCACAGGTAGCTGTAATAGCCCGCCGCATAGCCACCGGCGAAAATGTGACTGAATGCATGCGGGAAACGCCCCCATGACGGCCCCGGCACGACGGCGACCTGTTTTTTGATTTCCGCCAGCGTTTCGAGGATTTTCGCCCCTTGCTGCGGGTCAAATTCCGCATGCAGACGGAAGTCAAACAGACCGAACTCCAGCTGACGCAGGATAAACAGCGCCGCCTGGTAGTTCTTCGCCGCCAGCATTTTATCCAGTAATTCCTTCGGCAGCGGTTCGCCAGTCTCGTAATGGCCGGAGATAAACGCCAGCGCGTCCGGTTCCCAGCACCAGTTTTCCATAAACTGGCTCGGCAGCTCGACCGCATCCCACGGCACGCCGTTGATCCCGGAAACGCCAGCGGTCTCGATGCGTGTCAGCATGTGATGCAGGCCGTGACCAAATTCGTGGAACAGAGTGATCACTTCATCGTGGGTGAACAGCGCCGGTTTGCCATTCACCGGGCGGTTAAAGTTACAGGTCAGGTAAGCGACCGGTTTTTGCAGTGAGCCGTCGGATTTACGCATCTGACCGACACAGTCATCCATCCACGCCCCGCCGCGTTTGTGCTCACGGGCATAAAGATCGAGATAGAAGCTGCCGCGCAGTTCATTGTTTTCGTCATACAGCTCAAAGAAACGCACGTCCGGATGCCAGACATCCACATCCTTACGCTCTTTTGCGGTAATACCATAAATACGTTTCACCACTTCAAACAAGCCGTTAACGGCTTTGTTTTCCGGGAAGTACGGACGTAATTGCTCATCACTGATGCTGTAGAGATGCTGCTTCTGTTTTTCGCTGTAGTACGCGATATCCCACGGGTTCAGCTCATCGACGCCAAACTCCGTTTTCGCGAAGGCGCGCAGTTGCGCCAGCTCTTTCTCGCCTTGCGGACGCGCGCGTTTTGCCAGATCGGTTAAAAACTCCAGCACCTGCTGCGGGTTTTCCGCCATTTTGGTGGCGAGCGATTTAAAGGCATAGCTTTCAAAGCCCAGCAGTTGCGCCAGCTCGTGGCGCAGGGCGAGAATTTCCGCCATCACCGGGCTGTTGTCCCATTTACCGGCGTTAGGTCCTTGATCGGACGCCCGGGTCACATAGGCACGATACATCTCTTCACGAAGCTGCCCATTGTCACAGTAAGTCATCACCGGCAGGTAGCTCGGGATATCCAGCGTCAGCAGATAGCCTTCCTGCTCTTTCGCTTCAGCCTGTGCTTTTGCTGCCGCCAGCGCGCTTTCCGGCATCCCGGCCAGCTCTGCTTCATCAGTAATCAGCTTCGTCCAGCCCATGGTGGCGTCGAGGACGTTGTTGCTGTACAAGTTGCCCAGTTCAGACAGGCGGGTGGCGATCTCACCGTAGCGCTGCTGTTTTTCTTTCGGCAGGCCAATGCCGGAGAGTTCAAAATCACGCAGCGCGTTATCCACAGCTTTTTTCTGTGCGGTGTTCAGCGTAGCGTAATGATCGCCGTCACGCAGGTCGCGGTATGCCTTGTATAAACCTTCATGCTGACCAACCCAGGTGCTGTATTCCGATAGCAGCGGCAGGGTTTGCTCGTAGGCTTCGCGCAGTTCCGGGCTGTTTTTTACTGAATTCAGATGGCTGACCGGAGAAAAAATACGCCCCAGGACGTCATCGACTTCCGCCAACGGTTGGCAAAGATTTTCCCAGCTGTAGGGTGCGCCCTGTGCTACGACGCGCTCCACATTCTCACGGCAGTCGTTCAGCGCTTTGGTTACCGCCGGGACCACATGTTCCGGCTGAATGTTGGAAAAAGGCGGTAGCTCGAAAGGCGTCAGTAAAGGATTGGTCATAAACGCTGTCCTGTTAGAATAAGGTGAATGTCGCGCGCGTCCGGCGCTGTGCAATATCCCTGTAGAATGGGGATAAGTGTAGAGGATTTCAATGCCAGGCGTTGCGCTTTCGCGGCAGGGGTGAGTTTTCTGTATACTGTGGCGATAGGCTTTTTATTCGCCCGAAAGCGTGACGCTAATCGGGCCTACGTTTACAACCTGGAACACGTTTACCCATGCTCAGTTATCGCCACAGCTTCCACGCTGGCAACCACGCCGACGTCCTTAAACACACGGTTCAGAGCCTGATCATCGAGTCGCTCAAAGAGAAAGAGAAGCCGTTTCTCTATCTGGACACCCATGCAGGCGCGGGCCGTTATCAGTTAAGCAGCGAGCATGCGGAGCGCACCGGTGAATACCTGGAAGGTATCGCCCGCATCTGGCAGCAGGACGATCTGCCAGCCGAACTCGAGCCGTACATCGGCGTGGTCAAACACTTCAACCGTAGCGGGCAACTGCGTTACTACCCCGGCTCCCCGCTGATCGCGCGTCAACTGCTGCGCGAGCAGGACAGCCTGCATATGACGGAGCTGCATCCGAGTGATTTCCCGCTGCTGCGAGGTGAATTCCAGAAAGATGAACGTGCCCGCGTAGCCCGTGCCGACGGCTATCAGCAACTGAAGGCAAAGCTGCCGCCGGTCTCTCGTCGTGGTTTGATTCTCATCGACCCGCCTTACGAGATTAAATCGGACTACCAGGCCGTTGTCGCCGGCATTAGCGAAGGCTATAAACGTTTTGCCACTGGGACGTATGCGCTGTGGTATCCGGTAGTGTTACGCCAGCAAATCAAGCGCATGGTGCACGATCTGGAAGCGACCGGCATCCGTAAAATCCTGCAAATTGAGCTGGCGGTCCGCCCGGACAGCGACCAGCGCGGCATGACCGCCTCCGGCATGATTGTGGTCAACCCGCCGTGGAAGCTGGAAGCACAAATGAACACAGTGCTACCGTGGCTGCACAGCAAGCTGGTGCCAGCGGGTACCGGGCATACCTTGGTAAACTGGATCGTGCCAGAGTAATTGCAGCCATCGGTGGAAACTATTGATTTCAGGTATACAATCGCGGCAATCAGAACGTAAGGAAAAGACGCATGAGCAAGCATTATGACTACATCGCCATCGGCGGTGGCAGCGGCGGTATCGCCTCGATTAACCGTGCAGCCATGTACGGCCAGAAGTGTGCGCTGATTGAAGCCAAAGCGCTGGGCGGCACCTGCGTTAACGTCGGGTGCGTCCCGAAAAAAGTAATGTGGCATGCTGCGCAGATCCGTGAAGCGATCCACCTGTATGGTCCGGACTACGGGTTTGACACCACGATCAATAAATTCAACTGGGATACGCTGATTGCCAGCCGTACTGCCTATATCGACCGCATTCACACCTCGTATGACAACGTGCTGGGTAAAAATAACGTTGATGTGATCAAAGGTTTTGCCCGCTTCGTCGATGCCAAAACCATTGAAGTCAACGGTGAAACAATTACTGCCGATCACATTCTCATCGCCACGGGGGGTCGTCCGAGCCACCCGGATATTCCGGGCGTGGAATACGGTATCGACTCCGATGGTTTCTTTGAACTGCCGGCCCTGCCGGAGCGCGTCGCGGTTGTCGGTGCCGGTTATATCGCCGTTGAACTGGCGGGCGTGATTAACGGTCTGGGTGCCAAAACCCATCTGTTCGTGCGTAAGCATGCGCCACTGCGCAGTTTTGACCCGATGATTACCGAAACGCTGGTGGAAGTGATGAATGCCGAAGGCCCGACGCTTCACACCCACGCCATTCCGAAAGCGGTCGTGAAAAACGCCGACGGTAGCCTGACGCTTGAACTGGAAGACGGTCGCAGTGAAACGGTCGATTGCCTGATTTGGGCGATTGGTCGTGAACCGGCAACCGATAATTTCAACCTGGCAGCGACCGGGGTAAAAACCAACGACAAAGGGTATATCGTCGTCGATAAATACCAGAACACCAGCGTGGACGGGATTTATGCGGTCGGAGATAACACCGGCGCTGTCGAGCTGACGCCAGTTGCTGTTGCGGCAGGTCGCCGTCTTTCTGAGCGCCTGTTTAACAACAAGCCGGACGAGCATCTGGACTACAGCAATATTCCTACCGTAGTCTTCAGCCACCCGCCGATTGGCACCGTAGGTCTGACCGAACCGCAGGCGCGCGAGCAGTATGGCGATGCGCAGGTGAAAGTGTATAAATCTTCGTTTACTGCAATGTATACCGCGGTAACCTCACACCGTCAGCCGTGCCGCATGAAGTTAGTCTGCGTCGGCCCGGAAGAGAAAATCGTCGGCATCCACGGTATCGGCTTTGGCATGGATGAAATGTTGCAGGGCTTTGCAGTAGCGCTGAAAATGGGCGCCACCAAGAAAGACTTCGACAACACCGTGGCCATTCACCCGACGGCAGCGGAAGAGTTTGTGACCATGCGTTAATGTTCCTGACCCCGTGATTTCACGGGGTTTTTTCTGCAATTTAAAAATGGACAATTTAGTTCCTCCTCATAACACGACTTTCCCCCGGGTATAAATTAAAATCCGCAACAATACTTGCCGCGCTAATAGTATCTAATGCTATTTATTTTAAGAGGTTTTACCCGATGAGAAAGACATTACTTCCTGCTTTAATTGCCGTCGTTTTATTCCCGATTGTGACACTCCCGGCGCATGCCACCGCGCGGGCTGAAAAACGTCAGGACGCCCGTGAGATCCGCCAGGATGCCCGTCAGGACGGTCGTGAAACAAAACGGGAATGTGTCCGGAATAACGATGAAAGTAATTCCCAGTGCCGCCAGGATAAACGTGAAAACCGTCGCGAAGGGCGTCGCGACGCGCGTGATGAGAAATGGTAATCCCCGTATTCAGCGGGGTAGGAAACCTTATCCAGGCGACGTCCCGACAATATTCACAATTCGTTTCATTCGAATGTTCCGAAAATAGGGATTCGCCAGTCGACACGTAATAAAAATTATTAACGGTTATCAATGCATTGTGCTTTTTTCTCGGTTTGCGGCGGTTGTGTAAACGTGATCTGTCGCACACTTTGCACCGCACACACCGAAGCGAATGTCTACGCTTAAAAGACAGCCGGGCAACACCCGTATCCTTTACGACGCAATCCGGAGGTCTTTCTCATTATGATCAACCAGAAACTGCAACACGCCCCGTCAGAGGAAATCACGATCGACGTCGATCTTTTCTACGAAACGGATCCGTGCGAGTTAAAACTGGATGAGATGATTGAAGCAGAACCGGAACCTGAGATGATTGAGGGGCTCCCCGCCTCTGACGCCCTGACACCAGCCGACCGCTATCTCGAACTGTTCGAGCACGTACAGTCCTCGAAAATTTTTGCCGACAGCAAAACGTTTCCTGACTGTGCGCCGAAAATGGATCCGCTCGATATTCTGATTCGCTACCGCAAAGTCCGTCGTCATCGGGATTTCGATTTACGCCGCTTTGTCGAAAATCACTTCTGGCTGCCTGAAGTCTTCGACAGCGCGTATGTTTCCAACCCGGAAAATTCGCTGAAAGAGCATATTGACCAGTTGTGGCCGGTACTCACCCGCGAGCCGCAGGATCATATTCCGTGGTCATCGCTGCTGGCGCTACCGCAATCCTATATCGTGCCAGGTGGTCGATTCAGCGAAACCTACTACTGGGATTCCTATTTCACCATGCTGGGTCTGGCGGAAAGCGGTCGCGAAGACCTGCTGAAATGTATGGCAGATAACTTTGCGTGGATGATTGAAAACTACGGCCATATTCCGAACGGTAACCGTACTTATTACCTCAGCCGCTCGCAGCCGCCGGTGTTTGCGCTGATGGTCGAACTGTTCGAAGAGGACGGTGTTCGCGGCGCACGGCGCTACCTCGACCATCTGAAGATGGAGTATGCCTTCTGGATGGACGGCGCAGAGTCGCTGGTGCTCAACCAGGCGTATCGCCATGCCGTCAGGATGCCGGACGGTTCACTGCTCAACCGCTACTGGGATGACCGCGACACGCCGCGCGATGAGTCATGGCTGGAAGATGTGGAAACTGCCAAACATTCTGGTCGTCCGCCGAACGAGGTGTACCGCGATCTGCGCGCCGGTGCGGCATCGGGCTGGGACTATTCTTCCCGCTGGCTTCGTGACCCCACACGACTGGCGAGCATTCGCACCACGCAGTTTATCCCTATCGATCTCAACGCCTTTCTGTTCAAACTGGAGAGCACCATCGCCAATATTTCAGCGTTAAAAGGCGAACGTGACGTGGAGGCACTGTTCCGCCAGAAAGCGAGCAACCGACGGGCTGCCGTCAACCGCTATCTGTGGGATGAGGAAAATGGCTGCTTTCGCGACTATGACTGGCGGCGGGAGCAAATGGCGCTGTTCTCTGCCGCCAGCATTGTCCCGCTTTACGTCGGGATGGCGACCCATGAACAGGCCGATCGGCTGGGGGATACCGTGCGTGCTCGCCTGTTGACGCCCGGCGGCATTATGGCCTCCGAGTACGAAACCGGCGAGCAGTGGGATAAACCCAACGGTTGGGCGCCGCTACAATGGATGGCAATTCAGGGTTTTAAGATGTACGGCGATGATGCGCTGGGAGACGAAATCGCCCATAGCTGGTTGCAGACGGTGAATCAGTTTTATCAGCAACATCATAAGATTATTGAGAAATACCATATCGCCAGCGGCACCCCGCGCGAAGGGGGCGGCGGCGAATATCCGTTGCAGGATGGCTTTGGCTGGACCAACGGCGTCGCACGGCGCCTGATTGGGCTGTATGGAGAACCATAACGGTTACTCTATCACGTCAAAAATGGCGCGCTGAATCTTTAGCCATTTCTCGTTATCCGCGCTGGGATCGGCGCGGAAACGCCGCTCTGCCTGCCCGGTATCATGCTGCTGTCGCGCTATCACCGCAGGCACTGTGCAGAAACGCTTCAGATAAGCTTTGTGTTCGCCCGTCAGCGGCGCACCACCGGACATGGCGTGACCCAACGTATTGATAAAGCGTCGACACGGTTTGCTTTCATCCATCTGCGAGGGGTAGCGCAACAGTAACTCGAGGACATCGGTATTGTTGCGGGCAAACGCCGTTTCGGTCCACGAGACCTGCCAGTTCATACCGCCCTGCAAAAATAGCGCGGTGACCCGGGTGTCATTGCGATCGATCGCCGCACGCATGTTAAACACATCCCAGGTGATCCCCATCTGCGTCACCATTTCGCGTGCGGAAGGCAATTCGCGCTTGGGCTCTGCCTGGGTGATCTTGATGTTCGGCGCGGGCGCGGGCGGTTGCGAACTCACTAACCACGCTCCACCGCCCAGGATGGCGATCACCATAAGCCCCACCGCGCCCCAGAGCACGCCAGTGATCAGTTGTTCACGTTCTTCCGCCGTGCGCAGTGAACGCTTGCGCAGGGGTTCAATGGATTCGCCAATTTCCTCGGTATCGCCTCCCGCCTGACGGTCCTTTTTCCGCGCCTCTTCCCAAAACTGCGCCAGTTGCCCCTCTTCCACAATCATTAACGCCGCCGGATTAATGCGGGCGCGCCCTTGCTCATAGGCCCGCTGGACAGGACGGACAATATGCTGAAACTGGCAGGAGAGTAACGTCAACTGTGCCGAAGACAGCGGCTCCCCGGCCAGCACCGTGTTACGCGCCTGGCGACAGTCATCGAGAAACACCCGCAGCGTCAGGCGCGGTTCAACAAACAGGTTCAGCACTGACGCATCGTTAAAGATGCCGGAATAGTGGCGGGTGAAGGTCTTTTTATCGACAATCATCAGCGCCAGCTCGCTAAAACGCATCCCATTCAGCGGATCCTGGCGTTCACCCAGCTTAATCCAGCGTCTGAGCTTATCCGCGCCAAAGTTGTCTTTGAGGTAATTATTGAGCTGCGTTTTATCCGGCCACATCTGCGAGATAAGCGCAGTCAGGGTTAACTCAATCGTGCGTAACTGCCGTTCTGCGCGTACTTGCTGACTGTGGTCGGCCTCTTCAATGTCCGTTTTAAAATTGAGTAACGATTGATGATGGCGCAGCAATTCCAGCGACCTGACCACGCGCAGGGCGGCAATCAGTTGGTTCTCACTGACCTCCTGCCCGCTGTCATATTGCGGTACGCACTGCTGGAGATGGCGCAGTTGCAGCGTGAACTGGCTCAGTTGCGCGTCGTTGAGATGCAAACGCCGGGCGACCTGGCTCCAGCCGCCCAGGTTCAGCCGGGCTTGATCCAGGTGTTCCAGAAACCATCGCGGATCTTTGCCGTCAGAGGCATGCACCCCCAGCATCAGCAGGATCTCCACCGAAGCCTGGCGGATAATCCCCAGACAGTGTTCAAAGGTGGTGCGTGTCGTCAAAACGCTAATCGTCATTCTCTTCCTTCGCTAAAAGCGCCCCCATACGGAGACCATTAATTTTGCTTTAGTTCTTTGTTTTAATTATTAGTTTTTATAGATATAACAAGTTCAATAATTAATACAGTGACCGCTACGTGAACATTGAGAAATATCCCAGGAGATAGCCCTGTGCCCATACTGAAAACAGCCCGCCTGACCTGTCGCCCGATAACCTCTGCCGACTGGCCCTTTTTTCTCGCGCTGCAGCAGGATCCGGACGTGATGCGTCATGTGGCCGACGCGCGAAGTGAGCGCGACATTCGGGAAGCGTTCGATTCTCGCTTACCGACATGGCATCCGGGCGACGCACACTGGCTGTGTTTGCTCCTGTGCGATAACGAAAGCCACAAGCCGCTCGGGGTGACGGGCTATATTCATCGAGGGGAAGTCTGTGCTGAGGTCGGGTTCTTGCTGACGCCCGGCGAGCAGGGAAAGGGATACGGGACAGAATCACTACGCGCCGTCTGCGATTACGCATTTACCACCGGCGGTCTGCGCCGTCTGACCGCTTGTGTCACTGAAGGTAATCAGGCTTCCCGGCATGTGCTGGAGAAAGTGGGATTTATACTGGAAGGGACGCTCAGGGAG